>DASTDQ010000369.1:0-6841 GCA_035710305.1 Vicinamibacterales bacterium
CGGGAGCCGGTTGTCGGTGGACTTTACTTGTGCAGCACGGAAAGGTCTCGGTGCACACGCTGTTGCAAGTTGTTGACATGAAGAAGCTTATGGAGGCTGAAACCCTGGATGCCTCTGAAGCTGGGGCTCGGGGTGTCGGCGACCCTTACAGTCTCTCGATCGTCGGCCTCAGGCTCATGCTTCGCAATCGTCCAATCAGCGCTATGTAATTGATTGATATAAATGGATTTAAGCCGTAGCATCTCAGGTCAGACTCTGAATGGTATGTTCATTGCTTACGTATCGTCATCCCCTCATCGCCAGCATCTTGAGCGGTAAGGAACCAAAGGCAGAGACACACAGAGAGGACGAGTACCGAGTAATGAGGATCAGTAACTTCAAGACACTGTTGGCGGTAATCGCAATCAGCTTCCTGACCGTTCCGGCCTACGCGCTTTCGTTGACCGACCCCGGAGTGGTGGGTGTGGCCAACGGCGCGGTGGCGCCACAAGCGTTTGGCGCTCCGAGCACGCTGTTGGCAGCCGCGCAGCACCTGCTGGACATGGCGGCCAACACTGCAGACCCAACCGGCTGCACGATCGCCCCCCAGGGCACTTCCTGCTACCGGACGGGCCCCACTGAGTACAGCGCGGATCTCAGTTCGCTCACGAGCACAAAGGTGGAAAACCTCACCGGCGTACCGCAGAACGTCGCCGGCTACGAGTGGGTATTGGCGAAGTACGACGGTCCGAACGCTGGCTACGTCCTCTTCCACGTTCCGACGTATGGATCGACGATTCCCGGGCTCTCGGCGCCGATTTGGACGAACACCTCCGGAAACGGCTATGGAATTTCGGGCTACATGGCGTGGGGCTCGACGACACGCGTTCCAGACAGCGGCACGACCCTGAGCTTGCTGGGTCTGGCCCTTGCCGGAATCGGCGCATTCCGCAGGTTCAAGGCCTAAGCCGAGCACATTCCTCGGTCGGACCAACTCGAACGAAGAAGTGGCCGCTCGCTGAGCGGCCACTTTTACGTACGGCCGCGAGCCGCTACGTGTCCTTGGTGATTCCCAGCCTTTCCATCAACTCGTAGAGCGTCGGCCGGCTCACTCCGAGCTCTACGGCGGCTGAGCTGATCTTGCCGCGGTGACGCCGGAGGGCATCACGCACGATCTCTCGCTCAGCCTCCTCCCTCGCTTCTTTCAAGGTCTGCACCGGACCGGTCGGACGAGACAATTCCAGGTCCGGGGCTGTCACTCCCTTGCCTTCGGCCATGATCACGGCGCGTTGTACTCGATTCTGAAGCTCCCGGACGTTGCCTGGCCAGCGATGAAGAGAAATCGCACGCAGGGCGTCCGGTGAGAACATCAGCTTCGGCTTGCCGTGTTGAACGGCAAAACGGTGCAGAAACTCCTTTGCGACCAGGACGACGTCTTCCCCCCGGTCCCGGAGCGGCGGCACCTCGACGACGACGACAGCCAGCCGAAAATACAAGTCCTCGCGAAACGTGCCGGCCGACACCGACTCCTGCAGATTCACGTTCGTCGCCGCGATCACCCGGGCATCGCTCTGGATTTCCTGCCGGCCACCCACACGCTGAAAACGCTTCTCCTGCAAGAAACGGAGAAGCTTGACCTGTATCGGCGCAGGAAGATCACCGATCTCATCGAGAAAGAGCGTTCCCCCGGCCGCCATTTCAATATGGCCCTTTCGCTGCGTATGCGCACCGGTGAAGGCGCCTTTTTCATGGCCGAACAGCTCGCTCTCGAGCAAATTCTCGGGAATGGCGTTGCAGTTGATGCCGACAAAGGGACCATTCTTCTGGGGACTGCGTCGATGAAGTGCCTGCGCAATCATCTCCTTGCCCGTACCGCTTTCCCCGAGTATCAGAACCGGTGCGCTGGTCGGCGCGACCTTGCGGATGAAGGTAAACACGCTCTGCATCTGGAGACTGACGCCCAGCATGCTCTCGAATGACTCGCCGCGCTGGCTCTGCTGCATGACCCGGTATTCGCGCTCGAGGTCCGCCACATACACGCATCGCTGCAGCACCAGTTTCAGTTCGTCCATGTCCACAGGCTTGCACAAGAAATCGTAGGCCCCGGCCCCAACCGCGCGAAGAGCGTTCTGCTTGTCGCTCTGACCGGACACGACAATGACCTTGGAGGTCGAATCGAGCGCGAGTAACTCGGACAGCACACTCAGCCCCTCGTCGGGCTCGTTCGGGTGTGGCGGCAGGCCCAAATCCAGCAATGTCACCTTGGGATGACTGGCCCTGAATGCAGCAAGGGCGCCGGCACGGTCGCCAGCCATCACGATCTCGTAATCGGCGGCGAGCGCCCACTTCATCTGGGTGCGAATGTCCTCGTCGTCGTCCACGACCAATAGAGTCGTCTTGGTCATTTCTCGGCTGGTACCGGAAGACTTATCAGGAACGTCGTGCCCTGTCCCGCTTCGGTCTGGACGTGAATCGCGCCGCCATGCGCCTGGACGATCGCTCGGGACTGAAACAACCCGATACCGAGGCCCTTCTTTTTCGTGCTCTGGAACGGACGGAACAGCGAATCCTTCACGAACGCCTTGTCCATTCCGCAGCCGTTGTCCGAGACGGACAGAAGGACGCGGCCGTCACGATGCTCGGTATGCACCTGGATGCGGCCGTCGTCGCCGACGGCGTCGCGCGCGTTGAGTACCAGGTTCGTGACCACATTCTGAATCTGCTCTCGATCGACGATTATGCCCGGCAGCGGATGCAACTCTCTGGTGATGTGCACGTTCGGAACTCCGCCGACTCGATCCAAGGCCTCACTCACGATGTCGTTCAGGTCGGCTCTGGTCGGCGCCAACCGGGTCTGGTCCCGGAGCGAGCTCAGACGAGCGATCATTTCGTCGATCCGCCGGGCGGTGTTGCCGATCCCGCGCAGAGCGTCTTCTCGAAACGCCGGGTCGTTGAAGTGCACGGGCAGGTTTCTCAGCATCAGATTGAGCGAGGCCGCCGCATTCTTGAGGTCGTGCACAAAAAACAATGACATCGTCCGGAACGCTTCGAGCTCGCGCGCCTGTGCCACTTCGCTCGCAAGCCGATGGTTCATCAAGACCGACGTCATCTGATCCGCGACGCATTGCAGCAGTTCCAGTTCCTCCACCGTATAGACAGCGGCATTGATGCGATCCGCCAGCACGAGCAACCCGAGGACACGTTCTCCGGAGCGCAAGGGGACGCAGAGCCTGTTGCCGCCCGAGATGAACGTCGCCGAGTTGAGTTCTCGCACTTCGTCCGCCCATCGGCCACTCGCCGTTTCCAGGTCGAACGGCGTGGACATCGCCTGAAGCCCCGTGAGGACGAGCGGTGAGGTCGTATCCGGTGCACTCGAGCCCGCAGATGCTGCCGATGGCCGTCCGGTCGACGCTCGAACGACGAGCCGTTCCTGATCGTCGTCCAGAAGCCACACGGTGACCGACAGCACTCCGAACGCTTCCGAGATCAGTTTGGCTGCCGCTTCACACACGCCCGACTGGTCCTTTACGCGTGAAAACTGCCTGGAGCAGATCGTCCATATCGCGGAGGCGTCATGCTGGGCTTTACTGAAATGGCGAGCGACGAATACGTGAATTCTCTGCCGGGTGCGGTCGGACAGGAGCAGCAGGGCCAAGCCAGCCATTCCCACAAGTACGACAATGGCCTGCCACTGGAAGAACGTACCGAATTCGAACCGCCTGGCCACCTGAGCCAGGCCCCCCACCGCAAGGAGGTAAACGCCGACAATCAGAATGGTCAGTGACGACCGTAGCACTGCGACGGAGGGATAGACGTCGATCTCGGCCAGACGCGTTCTCAGATACGCCGTGACCAGGAAGGCGCAGCCGATCAAGAGGGAACCGGTCTCGACAGGCCACAGCACGATCGACAACCCTGGGAAGAGGATCGCCTGAACCCGGATGTAGAGGCGAGCGCCAAAAATCACGCCGACCGCCAGCACGACCAACTTGATTCGCCAGCGCATCGTGCCGACGGCCGCCCGGAACGTCTGTTCCACGTTCATCAGAATCATCGCGAAGGAGATCACGAGGAGGACGTGCAGCACCTTGGCGATCTGATTGATCTGCAGGGCCCATTGAGTGCCGTCTGTTCCGGCGGGAATCGCCCGATAGAGATCGTCGAAGTTGTACAGCAAGACGATCGGCAAGAAAGCGGCGACGATCAGGATCAGCTTCCAGCGGCTCAGAAACTCACGGTAATTTGTACGCGAGTACGTCAGGCTGAAAAGCAGCCAGGTGACCGGAAGGAAGGATTCAACCAGGAACTCGCGCTTCACCCAAGAGACAGCGGCGTCGAACGGAAACGCCTGTAGGCGCAGCCCGACAAAGGCGCTCTTGACGCCCAGTAGCACCATTCCGGCGAAGAAGCACCAGGCGGCAGGCGACCGCCTCCGGCGCACCACTCCAGCCACTGCGAGCGAGATGCTGACGATGGCGGCCGCGAAAGGAAGGAGAAAAAGACTCGTCACGTCCTCTGAGTCCCGCTACGAACGGGCACCCACTCGGTCGTGGCGCCGCAGCCAGACCAAGAACAGCGACAAGGGAGCCAACGACAGGACGAAGAAAATAGGACCACCGCTGTGATGGATGAAGCTGTCGCTCATGTGTGGCCCGACGTACACACAGAGCAGGCCGATGACCAGCACCCGGAATCCGTTCCGGACGATAGCCAGTGGAATGACGAATGCGACGATCGCGATCCGTCGCCACGTGCTTTGGAGAAACAGGTTGGACGCCAACACGCTCGTAATGAAGAGCACCACGGTGGAGCGGATTCCGCTGCACTCTTGCGCGACCTCGAGAACGATATTCGGAAGCGTGAAAACCGTTCCCTGGCGGAACAACGGAGTGCCGGTCCAGGTAAACAACAATGCCGCGGCGTCGGCGGACGCCTCTACCAGTTTGAGTTCCAGCCAATTGACGGCGACGCCTGGCAAGGGAACCATGAAGACCAGGAATGCGACCGGGAACGCGGCCGCGCGCATTCGATCGGACCCGACGAAAAGAAACCCGCTGGCCCCGAGGACGCTCACGTAGGCGAGCATGCGCAGCGGGAGAGCGTCGTCGACGCTCAGGCGGTCATCGAATTGGAACGAGGCAACGAGAGCGGCGACTCCGGCGGCCGCCAGTATGGCCGCTGCTCCGATGGACGTGCGGTAGGACCCGACGTAATTGGCCTGGCTATAGAGCAGGTACGCGGAGATGACCGGGACCAGCGGAACGTAGGAATGCAGGTCGTTCTGCAGCGCCAGATCAAGGAGCTGCGCGAGCGGCCGGACGAACAACAGCGACAGCACGACGACACTGCTCGCGAGTCCAAGAAGCCGGAGCCGTGATGACCGTCCCATGGCGCGCCACGCGGCCTGCACTCCCGTGCGCCGGACGACCACTGAGCGCGCTGCCACGTTTTCGCTGGCCTCGGCCATGGGCTAGGAGTAAAGGGTATCGGCTATTCGCGCGGGCGTCACCACCCTGGCGGTTTCGGCACCACGGCGAGCAAACCGGCTGCCCGGACATGCACACGTCAGGGCCGCGCATGTCGTCTCCGCATAACATCCAGCATCAAAGAGGGTTCTTTCGATAAATCAGGTTCAGGACCGAACCTGTCGAGCCGTGTTGTTCACGTTATCGAAGACTTCAGTCTCGGTCTCGGATCCTGTTCAAGCACGGTCGGGTATGGGCGGTTTCTGGGACAATCGAGGAACGAGGACTCACCATGAACATCAGAAAACTCGTTACGTCAGCCGTGCTCGTCGGATGTGCCTCGATGGTCGCGGGCGGCACAGGCTTCGCGCAGGGGAAGGGTCAGGGCCGCGGCGGCACCGGCCAGGGACAGCAGGGGTCGAGCGACCAGCAGGGCAAGGACCAGCAGGGCAAGGGCCAGCAGGGCAAGGATACGCAGAACAAGGATACGCAGAACAAGGATACGCAGAACAAGGACAAGCCCGCTTCAGCGCTGCGCGCCGAAATCGGCCAGAAGGATCGTGACGCAATCGCGAGGTACTTCAAGGACAACACCGCCGGCTTGCCGCCGGGACTCGCCAAGCGCGGCGCCGACCTTCCGCCCGGGCTCGAGAAGCAGCTTCAGAAGAACGGCAAGCTGCCGCCGGGACTCGAAAAGAAGCTGGAGCCCGTGCCGGCGCCGCTCGAGCGTCAGCTGGGTGGGCTGCCGGATGGCTACAGCCGTCGCGTGCTCGGCCAGCATCTGATCGTTGTCAACGAGAAGACAAAGCAGATTGGCGATGTGTTCCTGAACGTGGTGCGCTAGAGACTACTTCTTGCGCCGCGCCTTCGGCAGCAGCGGCGCCGCTGCCGGCGCATCGTCCATCGGGAGGCTGACGCGCCGGATGCCGTCGTAGGAATGCAGCGCGCCGGCGACGGCGCCCGCCGTGGCGACGCAGCCGATCTCGCCCACGCCCTTGGCGCCGTAGCCGCCGACTTCGTCGGGCACTTCCATCAGGATGACATCGACCTCGGGCATGTGCTTGGCAGGAACGATGCCGAGATCGCGGAGACCCAGCTTGTCGGGAACGCCGCCGGTGGACGTGAAGTTCTCAGACAGCGCGTAGCCGAGCCCCATGTGGACGCCGCCTTCCATCTGCTCGGCGCAGAGCCGCGGGTTGATCGCGCGTCCCACGTCGTTGGCCACGACGACCCGCTGCGTCCTGCCGTGCTCGTCGAGGATGACGACCTGCGCCGCGTAGCTGAAGGTCAGGTGCGTGGTCGGATTGAGCGCCGCCTCCGGCGTGCCGGGCCTCGTGGTGAAGTTGCACACGTACTCCCCGGCGTACTCGCGCCCCACGAGCCTGGCGAGCTGCTGC
>DASTDQ010000370.1:0-2541 GCA_035710305.1 Vicinamibacterales bacterium
CCGGGCGGGGAAGAGCGTGCTGGTGTCGAGCCACATCCTGCACGAGGTCGAGTCGATGACGCCGAACATCCTTCTGATCAACAACGGCCGGATCCTGGCCGAAGGCAACGTCCACCAGATCAGAGACCTCATCGACGAACACCCGCACACCGTGTTCGTGCGCACGGACGATCCGAAGCGGCTGGCGCGCGCCCTGCTGGTCGAGGACGGGATCATCAGTCTGCGGTTCGAGCAGCAGGCCGTCATCGCCGAGACCGCGCGCCCCGATGCGTTCTATGCGCGCCTGACCGACATGGCCGCGTCCGGCGAGGCCGGTGTGATCGACGAGATCACGTCTCCCGACGACAACCTGCAGGCCGTCTTCAAGTACCTGCTGAAGCAATGACCACGGACCGCCGCTCGCAGTCGTTTCTGGCGGGCGCCTGGCGCGTCTTCGAGCTGTCGCTCGGCGAGATGCTCTGGTCGCGGCGGACCATCTTCATGGCGCTCGTCGTCGGTTGTCCCGTCGTCGTTGCGCTGGTTGCACGGATCGTGCAGACGGCGGGCTTGTCGCTGCTCAGGGTGAACGGCGTGCAGATCGACGCCATGAACATGTTCGGCGTGATGATCTGGACCCTGTTCATGTGGTTCATCGTCCCGGTGCTGGGAGCCTTCTACGGCACCTCCCTGATCGCAGACGAAGTAGACGACAAGACGATTACCTACCTGTTCACGCGGCCGGTGCGGCGCGGGGCCGTGTTGTTCGGCAAGTTCATCGCGTATCTGGTGTGCACGACGTTCGTCGTGCTGCCGTCGGTGATGATCGTCTACTTCCTGATCGTTCCGATTGGACAGATCGCGGCCACGTTCACCTCGCTGCTCATCGATCTGGGCGTGATCGGTCTCGGCCTGATCGCCTACGGCTCGCTGTTCGCCTTTGTCGGCACCGCGCTCAAGCGCCCGCTCGTGGTCGGGCTGGTGTTCGCGTTCGGCTGGGAGCAGGCCGCGCTGTTTCTTCCCGGATACGTGAAACGGTTCACTCTGGCCTACTACCTCCAGACGATGGTCCCCCACGCGATGCCGTCGGGAGGCGTGGTGTCCGCCCTCCAGGGCGCCATGTTCAAGGATCCCCCCTCAGTGGGGATGAGTCTGCTGTGCCTCTCGTTGGCCATAGTGGTATCGTTGGCCGCCGCGGTTCGTGTGGTCGAGCGTCGCGAGTATGTTCTGGAGCAATAATAGGGGCAGGAACCTGGGCGCCCGGCCCACCGTATATGAGCCAGGGGGCGGTGTAAATGAGCAAGCGCACTCGGCTTTTCCTGTCGGTCGCCGCCGGCATCCTCGTTGTCGGCCTTGGCACCGGCCTGCTGGCCTCTTTCATGGGCTTTCAGGCCCTCACACTGGCAGGTGCAAGTACCCCCGAGTTCGCCTATGTGCCCAGGGACGTCCAGTTCCTGGCCTTTGCCAATGTGCGCAACGTGATGGACTCCGAGCTGCGCCGCAAGTTGACCGAGCTCAAGCCCGACGTTGAAAACGGCGCCGACCAGTTGAAGCAGCACACCGGCATCGACGTCCGGACGGATATCGACTCGGTTCTCGCGACGTGGCTGAGCCCTCCGGGCGGCGAGGGTGGGCCCCCGCTCGTCATCGCCAGGGGGCGCTTCGACGACGCGCAGATCGAGAGCCTGATCACGGCGCAGGGCGGCAGGGCCGAGGACTACAAGGGCAAGAGGCTCCTCCTGCACGAACAGGAAATGTTCGCCGTCGTGTTCCTGGAGCCAGGGCTCGCCGCGATCGGATCCCCGGCCTCGGTGCGGACGGCCATCGATACGCAGATGAGCGGCAACGATGTCAACGGCAACGACGAATTGATGCGCCTCACGGGCGATATCAACGACGGCAGCGTCTGGGCGGTCGCGCGGTTCGATGCGCTCGTCCGGCCGCTCCCGGCCGACGTCGCCACGCAGCTCCCGGCCATCAGCTGGTTCTCCGCGAAGGGCTTCATCGACAGCGGCGTGCAGGGACAGCTTCGCGTAGAGGCAAGGGACGAGGAATCGGCCCGCAATCTTCAGGACGTCGTTCGCGGGTTCGTGGCGCTCGCTCGACTGCAGGTCAGCCAGCAGGCCGGGCTGGCGCAGGTCCTCGATAGCCTCCTGCTTTCCGGCGAAGGCAAGACGGTCTCGCTTTCGTTCTCGGTCCCATCGGAGCTGATCGTCGACACCCTGGGCGCCGCCATTCGCGCGGGCGGCCAGAAGCCGAGTACCGAGCCCTTCCTGGCGCCGGCCCCCGAGCCTGCCCCCGCGCCGGCCCTGTAAATAGCATCCCGATCCGGCTCGTAGTGTCTGACTAGTGGGGATGGCGGCGGCGTCCGCCCACCGGGCTTTGTCGCCCCCCGAGGCCGCTCATCGAGATGCACAAGCTCGTGTTCTTCTACGGCACCCTGATGACGCCCTTCAATCGCACGGGGCTTCTAGGGATTGACCAGCACCTCGTGTACCGAGGACGCGGCACCATCGCGGCCGCCCTGTTCGATCTTGGCATCTACCCCGCGGCCGTCCCGGACCC
>DASTDQ010000371.1:0-19780 GCA_035710305.1 Vicinamibacterales bacterium
GCCCAGCGCATCGGCGAGCGCATCCGTGTCCTCGAGCGCGAGGCACAGCGCCTGGCGGGCGAGGCACAGACGCTCGTGGGCGATCTGCGCAAGCGCGAGATCGACCGGAGCCTCAAGGTGGAACAGCTGAAGCAAGCCGAAGCGGAGAGAGCGGAAACCGAGCGCGCGTTGCAGCAGACGACCGATCGACTATCGGAGCTGGAGCTGCGGCGAATCAACCAGCTCCCGGACGTCAAGGCCCAGCTCGTGGGCATCTACAAGCGCGGGCGGACGGGATACGCACGACTGATCTTCGGCGCCAGCGATCTTCGCGAGCTCGCGCGCGCCTCGCGCGCCGTGAGCGCGATGGCCGCCATCACCGAGCGCCGCCTTGCCGAGCACGAGCGCACGCTGGAGGCGCTTCGGCAGGAGAAGGCCACGTTCGCCAAGACAGCTCGCGAGCTTCAGGAACGGGAAGCCGCGGCGCGACGGGCGAAGTCGGCCTCGGACAGGGCCGTGGCGGCCGCCGCCGAGCTCATCACGCAGATCGATTCGCGGCGGGACCTGACGGCCCAGTACGTCGGCGAGCTGCAGGTAGCCTACAACCGCATCCAGCAGCAGGTCACAGCGCTCTCCTCAGGAAAGCCCGCCGATCCTGTGTCAGTGCCGCTGCGCCCCTTCCAGGGAGCGCTCGACTGGCCGGCGCAGGGCCGGATCATCGGCGCGTTCGGCCAGCCCTCCGACCGGCTCGGCGGAAGCCTCGTCAGAGCTGGTATCGAGATCGGGACCACCGAGGATGCGCCGGTTCGCGCGGTGCACGGGGGAACCGTCGGGTTCGCGGGTCCGTTCACCGGCTTCGGCACGCTCGTGATCCTCGACCACGGCAGCAACAGCTATTCCCTGTACGGCTACCTCGAGTCATCCGGCTTGCAACAGGGCCAGGCGGTCGAAGCAGGGGCAGAAGTGGGAAGAGTCGGCGCGGGGCCGGCAGGCCCGCCGGCGCTCTACTTCGAGCTGCGGATCGACGGTAAATCGGTGAATCCCGTACAATGGCTGAAACCGCCCCTCAAACGGTAAGGCTGGGGAGTCCATTCATGACGTCACGCACTCGCCTCTGGGTTCTGGCCGTTTCGACGCCCATCATCGCGTTCGCCCTGGTCGGCGGCTATCTGGGCCAGGCGCGTGGAAAGGACGAGACCTACCAGCACCTCCGCGTCTTCGACGACGTCGTCTCGCACGTCGTCAACAACTACGTGGAAGAGGTGGACCTGCAGCAGGCGATGCGCGGCGCGATGCGGGGCCTCTCGGACGCGCTCGATCCCGACAGCGCATACCTGCCGGCCGATCTCGTCAAGGCCATCGAACAGAACTCGAGCGCCGGCCCCGCCGACGTCGGACTCGAATTGACGCGGCAGTACTACCTGCGCGTCGTCTCGGCGCGGGACGGCTCGCCGGCCGCGCGTGCCGGAATCCGGTCGGGCGACTACATCCGTGCGGTCAACAGCCGCGCCACGCGCGACATGTCCGCCGTCGAGGGCATGCGTCTGATGCAGGGCGCGGCGGGATCCAAGCTGGCGTTGCTCGTCATTCGCGGCAACGCCGCGGAGCCGCATGAAGTCACGCTCGTTCGCGAACGCGTGACGGGCGCGGAGACGACGACTCGCATGGCCGATGCCTCGACGGGATACGTCCGCGTCGTGGAGTTCACGAAGAACTCGCCCGCACGCCTGACCCAGGCGTTCGACGCACTCGCCAAGACCGGTGCCACCAGATACGTCGTCGACCTGCGTGGAACAGCCAGGGGAGATTTCGATGACGGAATCGCGGCGGCGCGGCTCTTCGTCCAGAGCGGCACGCTGGCGGTCCGGCAGACCAAGGCCCGGCAGGAAACGATCGGTGCGACCTCGGGCGACGGCGCCATTGCGTCTCCGGCCATCCTGCTCGTCGACCAAGGGACCGCGGGTGCGGCCGAGGTCTTCGCGGCGGCGCTTCGCGGCAACACCCGCGCGGAACTGGTGGGCGAACGGACGCTCGGCCGCGCCGCACGGCAGCAGATCGTGAAGCTGCCGGATGGCAGCGCGCTGCTGCTCTCGTCGGCTCGATACCTCACACCGTCGAACGCCGGCATTCACGAACGGGGTCTCGTTCCGGACCTCCCTGTGGCGCAGCCCGACGTCGAGTTCGGCGCCGCACCGCCAGCCAAGGACCCCACGCTCGACGCGGCCCTGGCTCGCATCGCGGCGAAGAAGGCCGCCTGAATCGAGCCGCTCGCGCCTCTCGCGACGCGTTCCCTTTGTTATACTGAGGGTTCGTTTTTTGCCTGTTCCAGAGGCATATATAGGCGCGTAGCTCAGTTGGTTAGAGCGCCTCCCTGACACGGAGGAGGTCAGTGGTTCGAGTCCACCCGCGCCTACCAACACTTCTTGATGGCCGACGTCACGATCACATTGCCCGACGGATCGATCCGAAGTGTCCCTGCGGGGACCACAGTCGCCGATCTCGCGACGTCGATCTCACAGGGCCTGGCGAACGTCGCGCTGGCCGCCAAGGTCGACGGCCGGCTCGTCGATCTGTCGTTTCCCCTGGCGTCGGACGCGGCGGTCCAGATCGTCACGTCGAGGAATCCAGCTGACGCGCTTCCCCTCTATCGTCACAGCACCGCGCACCTGCTGGCGGCGGCGGTGACCAACCTGTTTCCAACGGTGCAGTGCGGCATCGGCCCGCCGACCGACGAAGGGTTCTTCTACGACTTCGTGGTGCCGCGCCCGTTCGTGCCGGAGGATCTCGAGGCCATCGAGCAGAAGATGCGCGAGCTGGCGGCCCAGGATCTTCCCTTCGAGCGCCAGCTCTGGCCGCGCGAACAGGCCAGGCGCTTCTTCAGGGAGCGTGGCGAGCCGCTGAAGGTGCAGCTCATCGACGAGAAGACGGAGGGCCAGAGCGAGGTCTCCTGCTACACGATCAAGGACAAGGAGACCTTCGTGGACTTCTGCGTCGGTCCCCACGTGCCGTCCACCGGACGACTGAAGGCCTTCAAGCTGCTGAGCACGTCGAACGCGTACTGGAAAGGCGACGCGCGCAATCAGCCGATGCAGCGCGTGTACGGCACAGCGTTCTTCTCGGAGAAGGAGCTGAAAGAGCACCTGACCCGGATCGAGGAGGCCAAGAAGCGCGACCACCGGAAGATCGGGCGCGAGCAGGGGCTCTTCTTCTTTCATCCGTGGGCGCCGGGCGCCCCTTTCTGGCTCGCGAAGGGGACCGTCCTCTTCAACACGCTGGCCGACTACATCAGGGGCGTGCTGTTCCCGGCGGGGTACGTCGAGGTCAAGGCTCCGATCGTCTTCAACAAGGCGCTCTGGGAGACGTCCGGGCACTGGCAGCACTACCGGCAGAACATGTTCCTCGTCGAAGGCGACGAGGGCGAGCAGATGGCCCTCAAGGCGATGAACTGCCCGGGCCACATGCTGATCTACGCGAGCGAGAAGCGCAGCTACAGGGACCTGCCAATCCGTTATCACGAGCAGACGCCGCTCCACCGCAACGAGGCGTCGGGTGTCCTGTCCGGCCTGACACGGGTCCGCCAGTTCTCGCAAGACGATGCGCACTGCTTCGTGATGGAGTCGCAGATCGGCGAGGAGGTCGAGCACGTGCTGCGGCTGGTGCAGCGCGTGTATCGCGACTTCGGGATGAAGCTGGAGCTCAAGCTGTCCACGCGCCCGGCGGAGTACCTCGGGACGATCGAGCAGTGGAACCACGCAGAAGCCGAGCTCAAGCGCGCGCTCGAAGGCGTCGGCGAGCCGTACACCGTCGACGAAGGCGATGGCGCCTTCTACGGACCGAAAATCGACTTCACGGTCACCGACGCGATCCTCCGGCGGTGGCAGCTGGCGACGATTCAGCTCGACTATCAGATTCCGGAGCGCTTCGACCTCAAGTACGTGGGCGCCGACAACGCCGAGCACCGGCCCGTGGTCATCCACCGCGCCATTTTCGGCAGCTTCGAGCGATTCATCGCCATGCTCATCGAGCACTACGCAGGGGCCTGGCCGCTGTGGCTGGCGCCGGTCCAGGCGGTCGTCATGCCGATCGTTGACCGGCACACGGACTACTCGGCTGGTGTCCGCGACCGGCTGGCGCGGGCCGGGCTGAGGGTGGAGCTGGACGACCGTCAGGAGAAGATCGGTTATAAGATCCGGGAAGCCCAGCTGCAGAAGATTCCCTACATGCTGGTCGTCGGCGACCGGGAGGTGGCCGATGGTACGCTGTCGGTGCGAAGCCGCTCGGGTGGCGATCTCGGTGCGCGGTCCGTGGACCAGTTCATCGCCGACGCCCTCGCGGAAGTCGGTAGCAAGGCAGCCGGCAGCAGTGGTAAACAGACTGACGACGGTAAACCGTAGACCGTAGACCTCGGAGGACGATATCGCATTCGATCGCTCGCCCAGACGTGATGACCGCGTTCGCACCAACGAGCGCATCCGGGTTAAAGAAATCCGGGTGATCGACGACACCGGTCAGCAGCTCGGAATCATGCCGCCTCCGCAGGCGCTCGTCATCGCGCGTCAGAAGGGACTCGACCTGGTCGAGATCTCCCCCACCGCGGTGCCACCCGTCTGCCGGATCATGGACTTCGGGAAGTACCAGTACCAGGAACAGAAACGGTCCCGCGAGGCCAAGAAGCACCAGCGGGTCATCGAGGTCAAGGAGATCAAGTTCCGGCCGAAGGTGGACGAGCACGACTACCAGTTCAAGAAGAAGCACATCGAGCGCTTCCTCAGCGACGGGGACAAGGTCAAGGCCACGATCTTCTTCCGCGGGCGAGAGATGGCGCACCCGGAGATCGGGCGCAGGATTCTCGAGCGCCTGATGGGCGAGCTCGGCGAGGTCGCGCTCGCCGAAACCGCGCCGCGCCAGGAGGGCAATCAGATGCACATCATCCTGAGCCAGCGCACGGGGCGGAAGAGCAGCGCGCGGCCAAAGGCCGATCCGGGTGCCGAGTCCGGACCTGGAGCCGACGAGTAGGAAGAGCAGACCGACGATGCCAAAGCTGAAGACACATCGGGGCGCCGCCAAGCGCTTCAAGAAGACCGGAACGGGCAAGATCGTCAGGGCCAGCGCCTTCAAGCGCCACATCCTGACGGGCAAGACGACCAAGAGCAAGCGCCAGATGCGGGGCACACGGGAGGTGGCCGAGCAGGACGCGCCGAAGCTGAGAAGGATGCTCCCGTACAAGTGAGGAATTCACCGCAATGCCGAGAGTAAAGAGAGGAACGGTCCGGCGAGCCAAGCGCAAGAAGCTTCTTGCCCGGGCCAAGGGTTTCTACCAGACCAAGAGCAAGCTGTATCGCGCCGCCAAGGAATCGGTAGACACGGCGCTGAAGTACGCCTACGTCGGGCGCAAGAACAAGAAGCGCGACTACCGGCGTCTGTGGGTCATCCGCATCAATGCCGCGGCGCGGGAGAACGGGCTGACCTACTCGCAGCTGATGCGCGGCCTCAAGGCCGCCGGCAGCGCGCTCGACCGCAAGATGCTCGCCGACATGGCGGCAACGGCGCCCGCGACCTTCGCCAAGGTCGCTGCGCAGGCCAAGGCAGCTCTGCCCGCGGCATAACCCCGGACCTCGCTTGTGTCGGTGATGGCACCAAGGCTCGTCGTGACTGCAACCGGCCGTGTTGTCAGCCCGCCACTGCCCGGAGCCCCCCCACACAAGCGAGCTGCAGCGTAGTGATGGCCGATCGCGGGGCCATTGAGGAACTCCGGGCGGCCTTCGAGTCCGCCCTCGCCGCAGCGAGCACCGAGGCGGCGCTCAAGAGCCTGAACGACGCATTCCTGGGCCGCAAGTCGGGAAAGCTGACCGAGCAGATGAAGACGCTCGGTTCGCTTGCCCCCGACGCCCGACGTGAGCTCGGCGGCCTGCTGAACGCCCTCAAGGCCGAGATCGAAGGATCGATCGAAGCCAAGCGCTCGGTCCTGTCCGCGGCGCGCCCCCTGGCGGGGTCCGTTGACATCACCCTCCCGGGGCGCGAGCGCCGCGTCGGGCGCGTTCACCCGCTCATGCAGGTGCGACGGCAGGTCGAGGACATCTTCACCCGCATGGGCTACGAGATCCTCGAGGGCCCGGAGGTCGAGGACGACTACCACAACTTCGAAGCGCTCAACATGCCGCCGGACCATCCGGCGCGCGACACGCACGACACGCTCTACCTCGACACGCCGATTCCCGGCGCCACGTGGGGCGCGCACAGAGGTGGGACTCCGGACGCCCAGGTTCGCGCGGCCACGCTGCTTCGCACGCACACGTCCGCGATGCAGATCCGCTACATGAAGACGTTCCCCCCGCCGGTGCGAATCGTCGTGCCCGGGCGCGTCTATCGCCGCGACAACCTGGACCTGACGCACACGCCGATGTTCCAGCAGTTCGAGGGGCTCGTCGTGGGCGAGCACGTCACGATGGCGGACCTCAAGGGCACCTTCGAGGAGATGCTCAGGTCGCTCTTCGGCGACGTGAAGGTCCGTCTTCGCCCGAGCTTCTTTCCCTACACGGAGCCGAGCGCCGAGGTCGATATCAGCTGCCACAAGTGCGGTGGATCCGGCTGCCCGATCTGCAAGCAGACCGGATGGCTGGAGATCCTGGGCAGCGGCATGGTCCATCCGGCGCTCTTCGAAGCCGTGGGGTACGACCCGGAGCGGGTGACCGGCTTCGCCTTCGGCCTCGGGATCGAGCGCGTGGCCATGCTCAAGTACGGGGTCGAGGATATTCGCTTGTTCTACGAGAACGATCTCCGGTTCCTCGAGCAGTTTCCTTCGTCGTGATGGACGCCTCGTGAAGATCCTCGTTTCGTGGCTTCGTGACTTCGTGGACGTGCCCGGCCGCGCGGAAGACATCGCGGCCATGATGTCGGTGCGCGGCTTCGCGGTCGAAGGCATCGAGCCGTTCGGCGACGGTGACGCCGTGATCGATTTCGAAGTGACGGGCAACCGGCCCGATTGCATGGCCGTGAGCGGGATCGCCCGCGAGGTGGCCACGGCGTTCGGGCTGCAGGTTCGCCGGCCCGCCGTCGCCTCGACCGTGCGTCGCACGGAGCCAGCCGGGAACGGACCCGCGCTGCAGTTGACGGCGCTCAAGACGGTGGACAAGAGCGACATCGAAGTCTTCATCGACAACCAGGATCTCTGCTCGCGATACGCCGGCGCCGTGGCGGACGTCACGCTCGGACCATCTCCAGACTGGATGCAGGCCCGCCTGCGCGCGGCGGGAGTCCGGCCCACGAGCAACATCGTGGACGTGACCAACTACGTGCTCGTGGAGCTCGGTCAGCCGATGCACGCCTTCGACTTCGATCGGATCGGCGGCGGCCGGATCCGCGTGAGGACGGCGCGGGAGGGAGAAACGCTGCGAACGCTCGACGGCAAGGAGCGGACCCTTGCCGCCGAGATGCTCGTCATTGCCGATGCCGAACGGGCAGTGGCGGTCGCCGGCGTGATGGGCGGCGCCGACTCGGAAGTCGGCGATGCCACACGCACCATCGTGCTCGAGAGCGCGCATTTCGACCCGCTGTCGGTGCGGCGGACGAGCCGGGCGCTCGGGCTGAAAACCGAGGCGAGCCTGCGCTTCGAGCGCGGCGTCGATCCCCGGCTTCCGCTGACCGCCATGGAGCGGGCCTGCGCGCTGCTCGAGATGATCGGCGCGGGTACGGCGCGCGGGACGGTCGTCGATCGCCACCCGGTGCGCGCCGAGCCGACGGTGCTGCGACTCCGGCGGGGGCGCGCGGCGGGCCTCATCGGCACTCCGGTGCCGGACGAGGACATCCGGCGGATCCTGGAGAGCCTCGGCTTCGCGCTCCGAAACGCCGATGGCGGCTGGGACGTCACCGTGCCGACACGGCGCGTGGACGTGTCGCGCGAAGTGGACCTCATCGAAGAGGTCGCGCGCCACTACGGATTCGACAAGATCCCGGTGACGTTTCCGCATGTCGTCGCGGCGCCGCCGCCGCTCGACCCGCGGATCGCGCGCGCCCGCCAGCTCCGCGGGCTGATGACGGGTCAGGGCTTTTCCGAGGCCGTGACATTCGGCTTCACGACGGCGGCCGCCGTCGCTCCGTTCGCCACCGACGGGTCTCCGGTGCCGATCCGTAACCCCCTCTCCGAGGCGTTCGCGGTGCTGCGGCCGTCGCTGCTGCCCGGCCTCGTCGAATCGGCCGGGCGAAACATCCGGCGGGGCCGCCGCGACGTGCAGTTGTTCGAGATCGGCAGCCGCTTCATGCAGCCGGGCGGCGAGAGCGAGACGATCGCGTTCGTCTGGACGGGCGCCGGGCGCGCCCAGCACTGGAGCGAGCGGAATCGCGAGGTCGACTTCTTCGATGCGGCGGCCGTCGTCTCGACGATCGCCGACAGCTTCGATGCCGACGTCGACGGGGCGCCGGCCGCGCCAGCCTTCCTGGTCGCCGGCCAATCGGCGTCGATGGTGGCGCGACCCAGGGAAGCCGGGCACACGACGGCAGGAACTCCGGTCGGCGTCGCCGGCCGCCTCGCGCCGGACGTGGGCGAGCTTCTCGGCCTGCCGGCCGAGGTGCCTGCCTTCGTCGGCGAGCTCGTTCTGGATACGCTTTCGGGGTTCAGGCGAAGCTCGATCAAGGCATCTGCCCCACCTCGACTCCCGTCAGTGGACCGGGACATTTCCATCCTGGTCAGCGACACGATGACGGCTCGCTCGGTACGCGACACGGTGCACGGGCTGGCCATCCCGACTCTCGCGTCGCTGCAGGAGTTCGATCGCTACTCGGGCAAAGGGATCCCCGAGGGAAAGATCAGCCTGTCGCTGCGCCTCACGTTCCGCGCGCCCGACCGGACGCTCACGGATCAGGAGGTGCAAAAGGCGATGGACTCGGTCTTGAAGGCGCTCGAGGATCAACACGGCGCGGTGCAGCGCTGACTGGGTGCTTGCCACCGCCGTCAGTTCGTGGCACGATCACCGGCGAACTCCCCTCCTTCAGACCTACGAGGATCGCACCGGATGGCCAAGCAGGCGGTAGCAACGCGAACCGATCTCGATCCCATCGATCGGCTCGAAGAAAAAGTCAGGACGCTCGTCGGTCTCGTGACTCAGCTTCGGGCGGAGCACGCACGGTCGACTGAAGAGAACTTCCGTCTCTCGCGCGAGCTCGAGCACCTGCGCGCGCACCTCGCCGAGAGCGAGGTCAGCGGCAACGAGCTCGACGCGCTCAGATCGGAGCGGGACGTGATCCGCGCGCGCGTGGCCGACATGCTGCGGCAGCTGGAATCGATCTGACGCCCAGCCTGCCGACGATGAGCAGCGTCGTGACTGTTGAGATCGGGGGCCAGCGTTACCCCATACGCAGCGCGCTCGATGAAAAGTACGTCACCGAGCTGGCCGCGTACGTGGACCAGAAGATGCGTGCGGCCTCCGACGCCGCGCCCTCGAGCGATCTGCTCGGCCTGGCCGTCCTCGTAGCCCTCAACATCGCCGACGAGTTCTTCCGCGCGCGGGATCAGCGCCCGTCTCAGGGCGGGGGCCTGCAGGAACGTGCAATCCGGCTCGAGCGCCTCGTGGACGAAGCGCTGGCGCAGGCCGCAGTCAAGCGCGCCGTCTAACCCCGGAACTCCACTAGCCTTGACCCACCCAGGGTCGAACAGTAAGATCGAGACGCTCCTGCTTTGCTCGTGATGGTTTCGGAGGCTCGTCTGAGCCAACGTAACAACCCAAGCGAGCCGCGAGGTTGCGCGGTGTGCATGCCTCTGTGCCGAGGAAGCCTGAAGCGCGGCCGATAACAGCGGCTCCACCTGCTTTCGCAGGTTCATTCGACCTCCCCACACGGCAAAGCGGGGCTCTTCGTATCTCCCTGATCGCCGCTCGGCCGGATCGAGCGGACGCCCTGATCGCACCGACGAGACCTTGAACACGTCCACTGTCGCCGACTGCGGAGAGCGCGCGCTCGTCGCCCGCATCCGGGAACGCCTCACGATGCCGTCCTGGGTGGTGAAGGGCCCCGGTGACGACGCCGCCGCGATCGAGCCGGTGCGGGGCGCCCTCGAGGTGCTGACGACCGACGCCCAGATCGACGGCGTGCATTTCGATTGCGGGTTCGTTCCGCCCGATGCGATCGGGCATCGCGCCCTGGCGGTGAACCTGAGCGATCTGGCCGCGATGGGAGCCAGGCCGAGAGCCGCGTTGTTGTCGCTGGCGCTCCCCGGCTCGCTCGAGCTGGCCTCGTTCGACGGGATACTCGATGGACTGCTCGCGCTCGCCCGCTGTCACGACGTCGCGCTCGTCGGCGGCAACATCACACGCACGCCGGGCCCGCTCGTCGTCGACGTGACGGCAATCGGCACCGTGCACCGGCGTAAGATGCTGACGCGCGACGGCGCCAGAGCGGGCGACGACGTCTACGTGACGGGGACCCTCGGCGACGCCGCAACCGGGCTTCGAAGGCTTCGCGCGGCCCAGTCGAGCGCCGATGCCGCGAGCGAAGTCGAGGCGGCCCGGTATCTGCGCCCGGCGCCCCGCGTGCGCGCCGGCATGATCCTCGGGCGAAACCGGGCAGCCTCCAGCTGCATGGATCTCAGCGACGGACTGGCCGACGGCGTGCGCCAGATCGCCGAGGCCTCCGGCGTCGGCATCGTGCTCGACGCCGAGGCGATTCCCATTGCCCCGGACGTGCGCGAATGGCACGGGCGCGAGGGCCTTGACCCGCTCGAAGCGGCCCTGTCCGGAGGCGACGATCTGGAGCTCCTGTTCACGTCCCGGCCGAACCAGGCCGGCCGACTTCGGGCCGTACGGCGGCTGGTGGGCGATCTGCCGATAACCCGAATCGGGGTGGTCACCAGGACCACCGACCTGCTGGTGCGTGACGAGAAAGGCTCGCGGCAGCTTCCGGCGGGGTACGAACACTTTCGGTAAGCACGGAGACGCGCGCTCCTGACGAGGTGCGCGAACACGGATGCCGATCGGTCTTTTGCAGTCCACGAGGCGTCAGGTCGTCGTGCTGGTGATCGCCGTGGTCGGCTTCGTGTTCATGTACGAAACCCGGATGTTCGACTCGCGCAGCGCGCTCTGGCAGTCGATGACGCAGGGCCGGTCGCCGCGGCCCGGATCGCAGCTGCCGTTCAGCGCGACGGCGTACTGCAAGGGAACGACGACCGCCTCGGGTGTGGGCGTGCGCACGGGGATTGCGGCGGCCGACACTGCGATTCTCCCGGTCGGCAGCGTGCTCAACATCGCCGCCGGCGACAGCCGCTACAACGGGGTCTACACGGTGATGGACACCGGACCGAAGATTCAGGGGCACAGGCTCGATCTGTACATGTGGAGCTGCCACGAGGCGCTGAGCTTCGGGCGGAAAGACGTGCAGGTCACCGTGCTGCGGCTCGGATGGGATCCACGGGCCACGTCGCCGACGATGATCGACCGCCTGTTCAGACGGCGCGACGCGCGCCCGATTCCTCCGCCGGACCCGCCGCCGCCTGCCGGCATCGCACCCGAAGACCCGCCGGTTGAGGTCGATTCGAGCTCGTCCGCTGAACCCGATCAGGGCGAGCCACAGTAGCCTCGCCTAAACCCCCAAGCCGCGCGCGCCGATAGACGAGGCATGCAAATCCGCGTTGCGGCCGTCGTCTTCTGCCTCCTGTTCGTTACCGCCCGGGCCGAGGCCCAGTTTCAGGTGCCCGCGGCCGCTCCAGGCGAGCAGTTCAATGTCGAGGTCGGGCTGATGTTCTGGTTGCCAACCCCCGAGCTCCGGCTGCAGACGGACGGACTGGCCGCAGTGGGCGTGCCCGAAGTGGACTTCGTCCAGGAGTTCGGGCTCGAACGGGAAATGTTCATGGAGTTCAGGAGCGTCCTCAAGCTCGGACGCAAGAGCAAGATCCGCGTCTCCTACCTCCCGATCGAATACACCGCGCAAACGACGCTGCAGCGCGACATCACCTTTGGGGGAGTCACTTATCCCATCTCGATCCCCGTCAACATGACGTACAAGCTGGACACGTGGCGGTTCGGCTACGAGCACGACTTCGTGGCGGCCGACCGGGGTTTCCTCGGACTCATCACCGAGCTCAAACGCTCGCAGCTGACGGGCGGCCTCGAAGCCGCGGGCTTCGGAAGGCAGGTGACCGACGTCACGGCGCCGATCATGGCGCTTGGAGGCATCCTCCGCGTGTACCCGCACCGCAACATCGCGGTCACCACCGAGTTCACGGGCTTCAAGGTCTTTGGCTTCGTCAAGGACATCACTGAAGCCATCGCCGACGATCTCGACGTCGAGATGTGGGATTTCGATCTCTACGGCACCTTCAACTTCGGACGCTTCGTCGGCGCGCAGGTTGGCTACCGGCGCCTCTCGACGAACTACCTCGTGGACGAAGATGCCGGTGACATGAAGTTCAGCGGGTTCTACTTCGGGGGCCTCGCCCGCTTCTAGTGGACCGTATCAACTGGAAGAGTACCGCGACCAACGAGCTTTGACAGCGGTTTTCCGGCCGCGACAACGAAGCGGCCGGCAGTTATCCTCGAACGACATACCACTAAACGAGCTTTCTTCCAACCGCCAGCAGCGAGCTGCCAAAAGGCAGGCGCACGAATCGCGCCGCTCTCGCTTCCACGGTCACGATCCCCGTCAAGAGTGCGTTCACCGGCGCCCAGGGAACCGCGATGTCGGTGTCGTGTCTCGGCCCGCGGAAGGGGCGCAGCAGCCGCTGTACGAACCTGACGCTCAGCATCAGCGGAAACAGGGATCCGAAGAGAAACGAGACGCGCTCCACCCGGAGATCGGCTTGCTCGAGCACCCGCCTGGCCATTGCCGGCGTGTATCGGCGAATCTCCCCCCAGGACTCGGAATGGTCTCCGCGGAGAACCTCGAGCGCGGCCATCGTCAGAACGACAGATCCGCCCCTGCGGACCATCCGCGCCATTTCACGAACTGCGGCGACGTCGGACTCGACGAACGGGAGCACGTCGAACGCGGTGGCGATGTCGAACGCCTCCGAACGGAACGGGGCATGTGCGGCGTCGGCCCTGACGACCGTCGCCCCGGACGCGCGCGTCATCCTCACGCCCGTCTGGTTCCTGTCGAAGCCGACGACGCGCCCGTAGCGCTGGAGCAGCCGCATGTTGTGCCCGACTCCGCAGCCGCAGTCGACAATGCGCACTCCCTGGGCCGCAGCAGTGAGCTCGAGCAGGATCGGTGAGATGAACTGGCGAAAGCCGCGGAACCAGAAGTGGGTGGCTTCGGCGCGGGCTGTCAGCTCCAGCGGGACGTCCATCAATTCGTGGCCGTAGTCGTCGAACCTGCGGCCGCGGTGAGCCGGCCTGTCGCATACAGACGTCGGTAGTCCTCGACGGTCCCGAGGATTCGCTTCACGTAGTTCTGCGTTTCCGGAAACGGGATGTTGTCGATGAACTCGTCGGGCGGCAGGCCCGGGGCTTCCTTGAGCCACTGAGCCACGCGATTTTCTCCGGCGTTGTAGGCAGCCAGGGCGTAGTGGTGCGCCCCGAACCGATCCATCAGGTCCTTGAAGTACCGGGTGCCGATCCTGACGTTGGTCTCCGGCTGCGACAGCGATCCGGTCGAGAAGGGGCGGATGCCGAGCTTGCGCGCGTAGACGCGCCCCGTCGACGGCATGACCTGCATCAGGCCGCGCGCGTTGGCCGACGAACGAATCTCGGCGGTAAAGGTCGATTCCTGCGCCATCAGCGCCGTAATCAGATACGGATCGATTCCATGGGCGGAGGAGTACTTCTGAATCAGGTCCCAGTAATCGAGCGGGAAGATGATGCCGAGCACCTCCACCGGTAGCGTGTCGCCCTCCGCCGATAGAAACTGCGGGTATGCCCGGCGCATCGTCGTGATTGCGCCTCGCATCGCGATGA
Organism: Vicinamibacterales bacterium; assembly: GCA_035710305.1. Lineage (GTDB taxonomy): Bacteria > Acidobacteriota > Vicinamibacteria > Vicinamibacterales > UBA2999 > Gp6-AA40. Next base: position 13,857 of record DASTDQ010000371.1, read on the forward strand.
ACCGTTCGTCGGCCCGAAGGTCGCGGCCCTGCTGGTTGCGAATCCATGCGAACGTGGCTTGAAGCTGCGATGAATCGCCCCAGGTCCGTTGAGCGTACTGAACCTCCCTGAGGGCGTCGTCGAAGAGACCCGCCGCGATGAGGGCTCGTATCAGGTGGACCGACGGGGGTGGCGCGACCGAAGATCCGGCAGCGGCGGCCTGGGCGCGCGCCGGCACTACCGCCGGCATCGACCCACCACCAAGCTTCGACGCAAGCCGTCCATAGTACGAGCTGCCATAGTCGGCTACCACCAGCCGGTATCGCGCCGATGCCCCCGTCTTGTCTCCCGCCTCGGCACGGGCTCGTCCAGACCAGTACAACCACGAGGGTCGATAGTCGGCCCTCGGAAACGTCATGGCGGCCGACTCGAAGACCGTGGCCGCCTCGGCGAACCGCTGGCTGCGATACGCGGTCCACCCAACCTTCCACGCCGCGCGCTCCGAGTAGCGATGCCTGGGGAATCGGAGGAGCAGCTCGCGGAAGACACGATCGGCGGCGGCGTCCTGGTCGTCGACGAGGTACCGCGAGGCGAGATCGTTCAGGGCCTCGGCTGCCCATTCGCTGGTTGGATGGTCGGTGACCAGCGTGCGGGACAACGCGACGGAGGCCGCGCGATCGCCGAGGCCGCGCACGGCGTTCAGATAGAAGTAGCGCGCTTCGGCTTCTCTCGACCCGCCGTCGAGGAACGGCTTGAGCTGATCGCGGGCCGCACGGTGGCGGCCGAGACGATAGTCGCACTCGGCCACCCGGATGGTCGCCAGCTCCTTGTCGTCTCCAGACGCCGCCGCGATCAGCGGCTCGAAGGCGGCCCGCGCATCGGCCCAGCGTCTCGCGCTGAACAACCGCTCGGCCCGTGACAGCGCGTCGCCGAACGACGCCGGAGGCACGTTCCCGGCCGCTTGCAGCCGGTCGATGGCGGCTTTCGCCTCGACGGCCTGCTCGCTCGCCGGGAAGCCGTAGTACACGCGGCGGTACGCATCGAGAGCGTGGTCGCGGTGTTCCGCCGCTTCCTCGGTTTCTCCGAGCGCTAGGAGCGTATCTTCCGGCTCGCCCAGTCTCGACACAGGCAGCGCGCGGAGGATGCGCTCGGCACGCTGCGCATTCCCGCGAGCGAGAACGGCCTCCGCCAGCTTGAGCGCCGCCGCCTCGTTCAAGTACCCCTGCGGTTTGCGCTCGACGAGCGAGGTCAACGCCGCGTCGGCCTCCGCCAGGCGCGACGCCCCCTGCAGCGCGATCGCCCGGTAGAAGGTCACGTAGTCGGACAGCGCCGTCTCATCGAGATTCGAACCGTCGATGAGAGCGAGCCCCTTGGCGAAATCGCCCGCCGCGATCGCCCTGACTCCCTGCACGAAGCGCGCTTCGTCGGGGCGGGGCCGCACCCTCGCTGACGCGGGCACGAACCAGTACTCGGAGAGATCGCGAGGAAGCGGCGGGTGCTCGGTTGCGGAGAGCGTTCGCTGCGCCGCCGGAACCGCCGGCACGGTCTGCCCCAGCGCAACCAGGCCCGTCGCCAGCGCGAACGCAGCCGTGGCAAGCAACCTCACACGGCCTCCCGAGGGGTCGGCTGAACGGTGGATGGAACGTTCGCGGCCGCCCGGGGCGCCCACATTGCCGCGGCGTGCCTGACGGTGACGGCCTCGAGCACCCGCCCGGCGTGTCTGGCCATCTGGTCGAGAATCGTGGGCCATCGCGCGTGTTCCTGATTATCGGCCTCCGGCTTGTCGGCATACAGCACCGCGATCACCGATCCGCTGACCTCCACGGGAAGGGCGACGGCGTGACAAGGGCCGTTGCCTACAGCGAACGCCGGCAGTCCGGTGCCGCCATCCTCGGGGTGATCCTTCCGGGCGCCTGCCTGCGCGGCGGCGGCGACAAGACCTGCCTGCCCTGGCACCAGGTCGGCGCCGACGCGCAGCACGGTCGTGTCGAACCCTCGCGCGCGCCAGGCGACGAGCCCGCCGCCGCGAAGAAGGAAGACGGCCGCGCGGCCTGATTCCCGCGAGGCGAGATCGAAGAGAGCCTCGAGAACGTCACCGAGCGACTGGGCGCCGTTCAACGCGCGCAAACCGGAGACAAGACTGTCGGCGCGCAGGAGCGCGGTCCGTACAGAGTCGAGCTCTCGACGCGTGTCGCCGGCGTCTACGCGCGCTTTCTGCGTCTCCTGTTGGGCGGCCTCCATCACGCGGCGGATGTCGTCGAGCTCGCGCCGGGCATCTTCGGCTTCGCGCCGACTGTCCTCGAGCCGGCTCTGGACGGCTTCACGCTGCTGGCGTTCCTCTTCTGTCGCGAGGGCGGCGGTGCCAAGCTCTGAACGAACCGACTCGATCGTCTGTTTCAGCGCGGCGATTTCATCCGCGGTCTGGCGCTGAAACTCGGCCCGTTCACGTTCGAATTCCTGACGAAGCGCTGCGAGTTGTTGATCCGTTTCCTGCCGCCGATCGGCGTCTGCCCGATCGCGATCCTCAGCCACGGCGCGCAGAATGTCAGCGGCTGACGTCGTGAGGTCGGACTCGAGCTGGCCCTTGAGGGATTCGACGACGCGGTCGAGAGCCGATCTGACTTGTTCGTCAAGCGAGGACACAGTTGTGCTGATTATAAGGGTCCGAGGGGACGAAGGTGCGAGAGTGCGGGGCGCTTGCCGCGCCTGGGGGAATAGGACGAGCTAGCGGAAGATCTGGTTCAGCCGTGCTTCGCTGACGAAACGTGTTTGCCGGACTTTCCACTGGCCGCCGGACAGCACCCACACTTGAGAGACCGGAGACACTCTGGGTGCTGGCAGCGTCGCCGACTGCTCCGTCATGACGGCGGTCAATACCGCCGTCTCAGCCGCGATCTGCACGCTCGGGCTGTCGAGCGATCTCTTCACGTCGGCAAGGCCGGAGGGAAGACGCTCATCGGGGCGCCGCTCGTCGGCGAGCGTCACGTTCTCGGTCGAAAGCGCGGCCATGGCCGCCCTGTCTTGCCTGTAATAGGCGTCGAGCCATTGTCGCGCCGCTGCAACCACCGCTCGCTGCGCCGACTGGGATTCGACTGATGCCGAAGCGGGCGACGATGGCAGCGCCGCAGCCGCAGCGGGAGGATTGGCAGATGAGGCGTTACCTGTTGCGACGGGCTGAGGAGCGGCCGCGGCCGGAACCGACGGGGCCGGCTCCGGCAATGGCGGAAGCACTGGTCCCGTACCGGACGGGTTCGATCTGACAGTCTGCGCAGCCGCTGCTGCCGGCGGCGGCGCGGCGGGGCTCGATGGCTTTCGAACGGCCGCGTTGCGCAGGTCCTCCACGACGAACTGACGTGTCACGACCTGCCCGTCCCGCCCGAGCGGACGCTTCTCGCCGCCGTTGACGGAGGCGACCAGGGCGCCGGCGTCGCCCACTCGAAGCGAAATGCTCTGATCCGCCGACACGTTGACGACCTCACCCGCCGAAAACGTACGTCCCTGGTCCTCGCGTCCGTCGATGGTGGTCCGCACCCAGACGTCGCGGAGCGATTCGACGACGACCGACAGATTGCCCGACCGCGTGGCCGCCGCGTTGCGCACCGGCAGCGCCTGTTCCGAAGGCGACGAGGCCGCCGCCGCGGGAGCCGATACAGCGGGCGTATCTTTCGGCTCTTTCGGCGGCGTCGCGGTGTCCGCCGCGACGCTCCTTGCGGGCTCGACCGGCTCGGCAGGCCCTCGCAGCCACCAGATCGTGCCCAGGAGGATCAGCACGCCGGCCGCCACCGAGGCGCCCACAAACGCTCTGACTCGTCGAACCGGCACGACGGGCACGGCATCGCCCGGATACGGAGAAGACAGCAACGCCCGGGACGCGGCTTGGGCCAACGCGGCCGCGCTCGGTGTCCGCTCCTCGTCGGCTGGCGTCTGAGTCGGTCTCGACACTGGCGCCGACTGAGTTGGTGCAACCAGCCGGGGAGGCGGAGGTGCAGGCTCTGCGGACCCATTGCCAATGCGAGGCGGAGACTCCGCCTGAATGGGCAGCGCGCGCACGCCCTCGGCAAGCGCGGTCACGTCGGCCTGCATGTCCTTCAGGATGTCCTCGACACCCGATTCACCGGACTCGGCTCCGAACTCGCTGCTGGGCGGAAGTGAGAACCGGGTCGTGTCTTCGCCGCCGGTGATGCCGGCCTTTTGAAGCAACGTCGTGGGATCGGCCTTGGCTGCTGCTTCACCCAGGGCGGCTTGAACCTGCGCGGACAGGACGAGAAGCTCGCGGCGCGCCTCGGTGACGATTCGACGCACGTCGCGGCGCGCGGCCGTCACGATCTCCATCGCCTCCCGCTCGGCCGAGCCGCGCACCTCGTCGCGCAGACGCGCCAGCTCGTCCGCCTGGGCGATCCACGCGTCGCGTCTCGAGCGGTAGCGTTCGATGAGGTCCGGGACTGGAGTGCCTGCCGCGCCGGGCCGCTGGTCGTCTGGTCCAGCCATGGACTAGCATTTTGCGGCCGGATCGTAGGAAAGTCGAGCCAGAATTTGTCTCAGAGGCTCAGTCCGATGCGCAAGGCGCTCCCCGGGATCGTCGTCGCCGCCCTTCTGGCGGTGAGCATGAGCGACGCGAGGCCCTTCGGTATCGACGCGTGGAAGATCGTCCTCGCCTTGTTCGGCCTCGTGTTGTTCGTGGCGGCCGGACCGGGCGGGCGCCGCCGCACCTGATGGCGGTATCATTCACATCGTCCTTCGCACCTTCGCACCCGGCCCGTTACGAAAGGATCGACGATGGCGACTGCACTCACCCGCCGAGACACGCTGAAACGAGGACTGGCCGCCGCGAGCCTGCTCGCGCTTCCCGAATGGGTGATCCCTGCCCTGGCACAGGGCGAGGCCGATCTGCCTTTCACCGACATCCCGGCCAACTTCAACCCGATCGATCCGAACGGCAACCGGCGATCGCTCGACTTGCGAAAGATCGACGGGTTCCTGACGCCGGTCGATCAGTTCTTCTTCATCCAGCACTACAACAAACCGGAGATCGATCCGGCGAAATACCGGCTCAAGGTGTCGGGGCTGGTGGACCGGCCCGCCGAACTGTCGCTCGACGAGATCCGTGGCATGCGCCCGACTGAGATCGTCAACGGATACGAGTGCTCGGGCAACAGCCCCCGTGCCATGCAGGGCCTCACGTCCAACGGACGGTTCACCGGAGTCAGGCTGCGCGACGTGCTGCGCCGGGTGGGCATCGGCGAGAAGGCGCGCGAGGTGGTGTTCTTCGGGGCCGATCGCGGGCCCGAGGAGGTCGTGTTCCGGCAGCAGACGTTCAAGATCCAGCAGCAGTTCGCGCGGAGCGTCACGCTCGAAAACGCCACGAAGGACGAACCGCTGCTGGCCTACGCGCTCAACGGCCAGCCGCTCGACCGCGACCACGGGGCACCGCTCCGGCTGATCATGCCCGGTTGGTACGGCGTAGCCAACGTGAAGTGGCTCGCGGAGATCCGCCTGCAGGAAGGCCGCTTCCTCGGCAACTACCAGGCGCGCTGGTACCGGACGATGCGGACCGAGGGCGGCAGCGGCACCGAGACGGATCCCGAAACGCAGTGGGTGGAGACCGAGGTGACCCGGTTGAACCTGAAGTCAGTGATCGCGCGCGTGAGGAAATCCAGTGGCGCCCACCAGGTGTTCGGGTTCGTGCTGAACGACGGCACGCCGCTCAAGTCTGTCGAAGTGCAAATCGATGGCGGCCCCTGGCGCGCGGCCACGCTCGATGCCGCCAACACGAAGCACTCCTGGAAGCTGTTCACGTACCGCTGGGAAGGCGCGACGGCTGGCGAGCACACGCTCGTGTCGCGGGCGACCGACGTCGAAGGCCGCGTACAGCCCACGGCCGCGGAACTGGCCAGAAAGAGGACCTTCCTGGAAGACAACTCGCAGTTCCCGCGAAAGGTGATGGT
>DASTDQ010000372.1:0-4086 GCA_035710305.1 Vicinamibacterales bacterium
CCGGCGGGACGCGCCGAGTCGCCTACGCGGTCGGCTTGCGAGACACGTGGGTGTTCCTCGACGGGCACGTGTTCTTCGTGCCGCTGAATCCCGGCCCGGCGGCGCCGCCGCGGCTGGACGAGCGCGCGCTCACCGCGCCCAAGCCGGCCACCGTGCTCGCCATTCACGTCGCGCCGGGCCAGGCCGTGGCGCGAGACGAGGTTCTGATCGTCCTCGAAGCCATGAAGATGGAGCTTCCGGTTCGCGCGCCGCGCGACGGCCGTGTCGCGACGATCGACTGCAAGCCGGGCGAACTGGTGCAGGCGGGGGCGGTTCTGCTGGAACTGTATGGCGACTGACGATCTCTTGACCACCCAGGCCGTGTAGGCTAATCAACATGGGTTCGCGAGACGCTCGTCGCCTCGCAATCGTGATAGTCATCGGCAGCTGTGCCCACATCGCGTGCGACGGCGGGGCTGCTCCCACGCTCGTCGGTTACGCGGGCGAGTGGATCGGAACGACACCGCAGGGTACTCCGATCAACTTCACCGTGTCCGCAGACACGGTGACCTCGATCACGCTCGCCTACAACTTCTCCGCCGACTGCTCCGGCACGTTGACATACACGAACCTGGCGATACCGATCCAATCACTGGACTTTCCAGGCCCGCCGACGTACGAGCAACCGGGATTCGGCTACGGCGCCAACGAGGGGACCAGAGAGACGTACATCGCGGGACAGTTCTCGCCGGATCGACGGTCGGCGTCGGGGCAGTTCAGTCTCATTCGCTACGGCGTCTGCGGCACTGTCATGGGCACGTGGAGTGCCACCAGGAACTGATCTCCTGCTCGATTCACGCAGCCTCCGGGATCAGCTACTCCGCGCGGAGCGCCTCGGCTGGAAACACCGACGCCGCACGCCTGGCTGGCCACACCCCCGAGACGAGGCCGACCAGAGTCAGCATCGTCAGCGCGGCTGCGGCGGTGACGAGAGATATGTGAGGACGGGCGCCGACCGGTACCTGCGGGATGAAGATCGCGACCTTCGTCAGGAGCCACGCCCCGGCGATCCCGACGACGCCGCCGGTCAGCGTCATGGCAAGCGCCTCCAGGAGAAAGGCGGCAAAGATGGCCCGGCGGGTCGCCCCGACGGCCCTTCGCGTACCGATCTCCGTGCGCCGCTCGCGTACCGACACGAGCATGACATTCGCCACCCCCACGGCGCCAACAAACAAGCCGATGCTGCCCACGAGCGCGACTGCGGCCTTGAGCCCATTCAGCACCAGCGTCAGCTCCTGGATGCGTTCGATGCTGCTCACCACCTGAAACTCGCCGCTGGTTTCCCCTCGACGCTTCCGGAGCGGATCGAGCGTCGCCTGAGTGTCGGCAATCACGTCGGCAGGCGCCGCCGCGGACGTCACCCGCAAACGTACCGAGGACGCGTTGGTATTTCCCAGGAACGCCGCAGCGCAGGCTTCGAACGGCACGAAGAGCCCGTTGTCCGGACCGATCGGCGCGATCGCGACGGGATCCCCAACCCAGTCCAGCACGCCGATCACCAGAAACGGCCAGTCGCCAATCACGATCGTCTGGCCGATCGGCGATTCCTGCACGAAGAGATCGGCCGCGAGCGCCGCACCCAATACAGCGACCCGCCGTCCCTCCTCGTACTCGCTCCGCTGAAACAGGCGGCCGCGATCGGCTCGGAGATCGAGCATCTCGAACCCGTGCTCGGTGATCCCGCGCACCTGTATGCCCTGGCTCGCCCGGCGCGGTGTTCTGACGATCCTCTGAGTGTTGTTTTCCGCCATACCGAGGTCGTAGTGGTCCACGCCTGCGAGCACGGCCTTCATATCGTCCACGCGCAGCGTCACTGAAAACCCGCGCGGATCGCGCAGCGACCGCTGTGGCGAGGCGGTGACCATGATCACGTTTCCACCGACCGCGCCGAACTGCTGGACCGCGTAGCGGTGGATGCCCGACACGATGGACACGAGCAGGACGACCGCGGCGATCCCGGTGGCGATGCCGAACGAGGACAGGGACGCCTGCAGACGACGGCCCTTCAGGCTCTTGAAGGCTTCGCCGACGACATTCGTCGCGACCACCGACGAGCCGACGATGCTCGACACTGCCTTCATCGCGTTCGCCGGCACACGACGGTCTGGCCCTTCTCGAGACCTGACCGGACCTGGATGCGGTCCTGATGAATCACGCCCAGCTCGACCTGCCGGCTCCGATTGCCGCTCTGGCCTTGAACAATCACGAACGACCGGCCGGATTGATCGCTGCGCACGCAGCGCTCGGGAATCGTGACCGCGTCGATCGTTCCTGACAGGACGATCTCGGCCTGCGCGGGGACGTTCACCCATCCGCCCGTTGGCTGAGTCTTGAGCGCGACCACGACCGGAAACGTGGTCAATCGCGAATTCTGATCGACATCGCCCGCCGTGGACACCGAACGCAGTACCGCGGGAATCTGCACGGAGGCGTCGGAGTCGAGCCGGACTCGGGCCGGCTGGCCGGGGCGCAGGCGTCTGGCATCGGCCGCCGTGGCTTTGGCATAGAGCGCAGATTCACGCGCGTCGCCGAGCGTCATCAGAATGCTGCCGCCGGACGCCGACTGGCTGACGCCGGCCACGCCGCTGCCGACCTCGACCTGACGCCGCAGCACGAACGCGTCGAACGGGGCGCGGATGGACGTGTGCTGGAGCTGCGTGCGCGCCTGGTCCACCTCGGCACGCGCCTGCGCGATGCGCGCCTGACTGCCCTCGATGTTGCGCTTCGCTCGCTCGACGGTGCGCTCGGCCACCCTCAGCTCGAGCTCGCGCTGCTCGAGCTCCTCCCGCGGCACGAGCCCTTCGGCAAACAGCGCTTTCGCGCGATCGAGGTTGCGGCGCCGAAGATTGAGCGTGTCCTCGTCCAGGTCCAGCTTCGTCGCGGCGTCCTGCAGCTCCGCCTGCCGGAGATTGGCTTCCGACCGCTGGAGCCCCGACTGCGCGAGGCTGGAATCGAGGCGCACGAGCTCCTGCCCCGCCGTGACGCGATCGCCCTCTTTGGCCGCCACGACCTCGACGATGCCGGAGGCCTCCGCCCTGAGCTCGATCGTGACGGCAGGCCTGACGAGGCCCGTGACGAGCAGCACGTCCTCCACCTGCGCGCTCTCGGCCACGAACGTCTGGTCGCCGAGCGCTGCGATCGCCTCGCGCGGCCAGAGCTGCACGTAGGCCAGGACGCCCAGTCCCGCCACGAAGGCCAGCGCCACGACGTACTTCAGCAGGCGTCGCATGAAATGGTGTCCAGAGTACGATGCCCGTCCGGCGATTGCAAAGACGAAGCGGGGTCACCCGTGGCAGGATCGAGGCTGAGGGAACGTCCGGATGTCAGAGGAGATTGCAGCGGCGCTCGTCGAACTGATCGAGAAAGTCGGCCTGCTGCGCCGCGACATGCAGCAGAAGAAGGATCTCGAGAAGTACGAGGCCCGCTTCGCGCGCATCGAGCAGAAGCTGTCGACGCTGGCCGAGCGCCTGTCAGCCGATGACCCTGACCTCGCGAAGGCGATCCGCTCGGTGTGGCAGCTTCCCGCGCGGAGCCTCGCGTTCCGCAACGTGGCGCATCAGAAGAAGCCCTAGCCCATTCGTGATTGGTGATTGTCGATCCTTGATTCGTTGATGATTTGTGATTCTGGATTGGTGATTAACCCTGATGTGACAATAGCGGGTGGCGCGTACGTAGTGTCCGGCTTCAGCCGGACCTCGCAGGCGCGATAGACATCGCAGGTGTCCTCACGTGTCGGGCCCGTGTGGAGATTTCACTCCCGGTGAGTTCTCGATCAGGGCGATCCCGCCCGGCCGATGGTCCGGCTGAAGCCGGACACTACGACAGACAACGCCTGCGGGCTCCTTGACGTCGGGCGTGGCTATTGTCACATCGAGGTCAAGTCGAGGGTTCGGTACCCAATCGTCAATCGACAATCTGCAATCAACAACGATTCAACAATCACCAATCAAGAATCACTAATCTTTCGAGCCCGCGGTCTGCAGCGACAGGTACCGCTCGTAGCCCATCTCCTTGATCATGTGGAGCTGCGACTCGAGCCAGTCAACG
>DASTDQ010000373.1:0-6501 GCA_035710305.1 Vicinamibacterales bacterium
GGCCAGGAGCGCTTCAACGTGTTCTGCTCGCCCTGCCACGGGCGGACCGGCGAGGGCAACGGCATGATCGTGCAGCGCGGCTTCCGCCAGCCGCCGTCGTACCACGAGCAGCGGCTGCGCGACGCTCCGGCGGGCTACTTCTTCGACGTGATGACAAACGGCTTCGGGGCGATGCAGGACTACGCTGCGCAGGTGCCGGTTGCCGACCGATGGGCGATCGCGGCCTACATCCGTGCGCTGCAGTTGAGCCGCGCCGCCACCGTGGACGACGTGCCGTCGGACCGGCGCGAAGAGCTGAACCGGCAGGAGAACAAGTGACCGTGGACACGACGTATTCGCCGCCTGCCGCCGACATCGACCACCTCAAGTCGCGCGCGCTGATTGCCGGCGTGATCGGTCTCGTCGGCTGCGGCATCGGTGTCCTGGTCGACCGGGACCACTTCTTCCGCTCGTGGCTCGTGGCGTACATGCTGTTCTTCGGGATCGCCCTGGGTTCGCTGGCGCTCATCATGGTTCAGCATCTCTCGGGCGGCGCCTGGGGCGTGTTCAGGCGGGTCTTCGAGGCCTCGAGCCGGACGCTGCCGCTGCTCATGGTCCTGTTCGTCCCCGTGCTGATCGGCATGGGGACGCTCTATCCCTGGACTCATGCCGACCACGTCGCCGCCGACGAGGTCATGACGAAGAAGGCGCCCTATCTGAACACGACGTTCTTCGTCGTGCGCGCCGTCGTCTACTTCGCGGGCTTCTGGCTTCTCGCCTCGCTGCTCAACAAGTGGTCGCGGCAGCAGGACGAGGGCAACGTCGGCGCCAACGTCCGACTCCAGCGCCTGAGCGGCGCGGGACTGGTCTTCTACGCGCTGGCCGTGACGTTTGCCGGCGTCGACTGGGTCATGTCGTTGAACCCGCACTGGTACTCGACGATCTTCGGGTTCCTGATGATCGGCGGACAAGGCCTGGCCGCGCTCGCCTTCACGATCCTCGTCTCGGCCTTCCTGTTCCGCCGCAACCCGATGGCGGACCTGCTCAAGCCCTCTCATTTCCACGATCTCGGCAAGCTGATGTTCGCGTTCGTGATGCTGTGGGCGTATTTCAACTTCTCGCAGTACATGCTCACCTACGCGGCCAACCTGATCGAGGAAGTCCCGTACATGATCACGCGGACGACTCACGGGTGGCAGTACCTGGCGCTCTTTCTCGTGATCTTCCACTTCGCCGTGCCCTGGCTGCTGCTGCTCTCGCGGGATCTGAAGCGCAATCCGGGCCGGCTCGTCGTCGTGGCGGTGTGGATGCTTTTCGTGCGGTTTGCCGACCTCTACATGATGGTCTCGCCTGAATTCGACGCCAGCGGGGGCAGCAACCTTCATCTGCTGGCCGGCGAGCACGCCAGCCACTTCTTCGTGCACTGGCTCGACCTGGCGGCACCGCTTGCGATTGGCGGCCTGTGGCTCTGGATGTTCTTCACGGAGCTGCGGCGGCGGCCGCTGCTGGCAACCGGCGATCCCTACCTGCGCGCGGCGCTCGAGAGCGGGGGAGGGCACTGATGGCGCACGATCCTCACGCGGCGCACGCCTCGGCCGACGACGAGTATCTGAATCCTCCATCGGGGTCGGGTCACGAGCACACCGACGCCGACGTGCGGCAGATTATCCAGTTCGCCGTCTGGCTGGCCGTGTCGGCCCTCGTCGTCCACGTCTTGATGTGGCTGACCTTCGGGTTGTTCGAGAGGACGACCGTCAACAAGGGCCCGGCCGAGTACCCGCTCGCCATCGAACAGGGGCCGCGCCTCCCGTCAGGGCCGCGTCTGCAGCCGATTCCGGCCAACGAGATCTATCAGTTCCGTCTCAAGGAAACTGCCGCTCTCGACAGCTACGCGTGGACTGACAAGGCGACAGGAAAGGTCCAGATTCCGATTTCGGAAGCCATGCGGCTGACGGTCGAGCGCGGCCTGCCCGCCCGAACGGCCGAAGGCGCCAGCCAGGCCGGTGAGGCGTCCGGCCTGATGCCGACCGATGCGAGCGCCGGCCGTGCCATGGAAAGAAGAAGGCAATGAAACGGTTGCTTCTGTCGCTTGGCCTTGTGACTTTTGCCTTTTGCCTTGCAGGGTCGCGCCTGAGCGCCCAGCAGCAGCCGGGCATGCCCGGCTCCATGGGGATGACCGGCGGCATCGTGGCGTCGAACGTCCCGCCGAAGTTCAAGGACGTGACGTTTGCCCAGCGGCTCGGCGAGCAGCTCCCGCTCGACGCGCGTTTCACGGACGAAGAGGGGCGCGCCGTCACGCTGGGCAACTACTTCGGCCGCAAGCCCGTCGTGCTGGCGTTCGTGTACTACCAGTGCCCGATGCTCTGCCCGCTGGTCATGAACGGGATCTCCTCGGCCCTCACCGTCGTCCCCTTCGAGGTCGGCAAGGACTTCGACGTCGTCCTCATCAGTTTCGACGCGCGCGACACGTCTGCGGCCGCGAATGCCAAGAAGCGCGCGCACCTGCTGAACTGGTCCGCCTCCGACACCGCGGCCGGGTGGCATTTCCTGAGCGGCGAGGACAGCGAGATCCGCCGCGTCGCAACGGCGGCCGGCTTCACCTACCAGTGGGACGAGCAGACGCAGCAGTTCGCGCACGTGAGCGGCCTGCTCGTGGCGACTCCGGACGGGCGGCTGTCGCGCTACTTCTACGGCGTGGAATATTCGCCTCGCGACCTGCGCATGGCGCTCGTGGACTCGGGACAGGGACGCCTCGGATCGGTCGTCGACGAGCTGCTGCTCTACTGTTTCCACTACGACCCGTCGAGCGGCCAGTACGGCGCCGTGTTCATGAACATCATGCGCCTGGGTGGTGTGCTGACCGTTTTCCTGATCGCCGGTTACGTCGTGCTGATGCGATGGCGTGAAACGCGCCAGATCGCGGAAAGGCACGCCTGAGCATGTTCCCCCGGATTTCCCTCTTTCCCGCGCAGGCGTCGACGATGGCGGCGCAAGTCGACCTGCTGTACCTGTTCATCGTCGGCGTCACGGCCTTCTTCGGCATTCTCACGACCATCGTCGTGATCGTTTTCGCCGTCAAGTACCGCACGAACGATCCTCTCAAGGTCGGCGACCGCATCCACGGGTCCATCCCGCTCGAGCTGGCCTGGTCGATCATCCCGTTCATCATCAGCATCGTCATCTTCTGGTGGAGCGCGGTCGTGTTCTTCGATCTTCAGCGACCGCCCGACCAGACGCTCGAGATCTACGCCACCGGCAAGCGATGGATGTGGAAGTTCCAGCACCTCGACGGCCAGAACGAGATCAACGAGCTCCACGTGCCGATGGGCCGGCCGATCAAGGTCACCTTCACCTCCGAAGACGTGCTGCATTCGCTGTTCTTCCCGGCGTTCCGGACCAAGGCGGACGCGATTCCCGGGCGCTACAGCTCCGTGTGGTTCACGCCGACGAAGCTTGGCGAATACCATCTGTTCTGTGCCGAGTACTGCGGCACGAAGCACTCGGGCATGATCGGCAGAGTCGTCGTGATGGAACCGGCGGCGTACCAAGCCTGGCTGAGCGGCTCCGTTCCAGGCATGTCGCTCGCCGCCCGCGGTGAGCGGCTGTTCAGCGAGTTGGCGTGCAACACCTGCCACCTCGATGACGGGCGGGGACGAGGCCCGTCTCTGGTGAACAAGTTCGGGGCGTCGGAGCAGCTTGCCAGCGGCGGTGCGGTGCCGGTGGACGAAGCCTACGTCCGCGAGTCCATTCTCAGGCCGCAGTCCAAGATCGTGGCGGGATATCAGCCGCTGATGCCGACGTTCCAGGGTTTGGTGAGCGAAGAGAACGTGATGGCGCTCGTCGAATACGTCAAGTCACTGCGGGCAACGGCGCAGGCGGCCGCCCCGGCCGCCGCGCACGCCGAGAGCACGGCTCCCGGCGCGCCCCAGGAGAGCAGGTAAGCCATGGATACGACGGTCACGGCCCCGCGAGTGACGTACCTCAATCACGAGCACACGCTCGCGTCGTGGCTCCTGACGAAGGATCACAAGCGGATCGGCATCCTCTACATGATCGTGGTGACCTTCGCCTTCTTCCTGGGCGGCATCTTCGCGTCGCTGATTCGGCTCGAGTTGACGACGCCGGCGGGGGACCTGCTCTCGGCGGACACCTACAACAAGATGTTCACCATGCACGGCGTGGCCATGGTGTTCTTCGTGCTCATCCCCGCCGTCCCGGCCATCCTCGGCAACTTCGTCCTGCCGCTCATGCTCGGCGCGAAGGACGTCGCGTTTCCGAAGCTGAACCTCATAAGCTGGTACCTCTTCACGATCGGGTTCCTGTTCACGGTGTACGCGCTGGTCGCGGGCGGTGTCGATACGGGCTGGACCTTCTACACCCCCTACAGCAGCCGCGCCTCGAACACGAACGTCATGGCCACCGGCCTCGGCGTCTTCATCACTGGGTTCTCGTCGATCCTCACCGGCCTGAACTTCATGGTGACGATCCACCGGATGCGGGCGCCGGGGCTGACGTGGTTCAGGCTGCCGCTGTTCGTGTGGGCGGTCTATTCGACGGCGCTGGTGATGATCCTCGGGACCCCCGTGATCGCCATCACGGTGCTCGCGCTCGCCATCGAGCGCTTCCTGCACTTCGGCATCTTCGACGCGGCGCTCGGCGGCGACCCGGTGCTGTTCCAGCACATGTTCTGGTTCTACTCGCACCCCGCCGTTTACATCATGATCCTGCCGCCGATGGGCGCCATCAGCGAGGTGATCGCGGCCTTCTCGCGGAAGAGCATCTTCGGCTATGCCTTCGTGGCGTTTTCCAGCCTCGCGATCGCGATCTTCGGGTTCCTGGTGTGGGCGCACCACATGTTCGTGTCGGGAATCTCGGTCTACTCGGCGCTGGTGTTCTCGTTCCTCACCTACGCGGTGGCCATCCCGTCGGCTGTCAAGACGTTCAACTGGGCGGCCACGATGTATCGCGGCGCGATCTGGCTGAAGGCGCCGATGATCTGGGCGATCGGGTTCCTGGGCCTCTTCCTCGTCGGGGGCCTCACGGGCCTCTTCACCGCCGCGCTCGGCGTGGACGTTCACCTGCACGACACCTATTTCGTCGTCGCGCACTTCCACTACATCATGGTCGGCGGCGCCATCATGGGCTACTTCGCCGGCCTGCACTTCTGGTGGCCGAAGATTACCGGACGGATGTACTCCGACATCTGGGCGAAGGTTGCGGCCATCATCGTGTTCACCGGCTTCAACCTGACCTTCGGTCCGCAGTTCATCGTCGGCTACCTCGGGATGCCCCGCCGCTACTACGCGTATCCCGAGGAGTTCCAGGTGCTGAACGTGCTGTCGTCGGCCGGCGCGTCGATCCTCGGCCTGGGCTACACGCTCATCGCGATCTACCTCGTGGCGTCGCTCTTCAAGGGAGAACGCGTCGGCGCGAACCCGTGGCATGCCACGGGCCTCGAGTGGACGACGCAGTCGCCGCCGCTGCCGCACAACTTCGAGAAGCAGCCGGTGGTGACCGAGGACGCCTACGAGTACACGAAGCGGGAGATCAAAGTTGTCTGACGCACTGGCGGCGCACGGCGCACACGGACACGCGCATCATCCCGCGCAGCAGCACCATTTCGACACGCTGGACCAGCAGCACGAAGCGGCCACGCTCGGGATGTGGCTCTTCCTCATCACGGAAGTGCTCTTCTTCGGAGGCCTGTTCCTGGCCTACATGCTGTACCGCGTGTGGTACCCCGCAGCCTGGTCCGAGGCGAGCCTCGAGCTGAACGTCGTGCTCGGCGGCGTCAACACAGCGGTGCTGATCGCCAGCAGCCTGACCATGGCGATGGCGGTCCGGGGTGCGCAGACCGGTCTGCGCCGGGCGACCATGGGCTGGCTGGTCCTGACCATGGTGTTCGGCC
The DNA here is from genome assembly GCA_035710305.1 of Vicinamibacterales bacterium. Lineage (GTDB taxonomy): Bacteria > Acidobacteriota > Vicinamibacteria > Vicinamibacterales > UBA2999 > Gp6-AA40. Next base: position 5,888 of record DASTDQ010000373.1, read on the forward strand.
TGACGTTCCTCGTGATCAAGTACTTCGAGTACGCGGAGAAGATCGAGCACCATCACGTGCCTGGACCGACGTTCGCGTTCCCGGGACCGAATGCAGGCCCGGCGGAGATCTATTTCTCGCTCTACTTCCTCATGACCGGCCTGCACGCGACGCACATGGTCATCGGCTTCGGGATTCTCTCGGTCATCCTCTGGATGGCGTATAAGAACCGCTTCTCGCCCGAGTGGTACACGCCGGTCGAGATCAGCGGGCTGTACTGGCACTTCGTCGACATCGTCTGGATCTTCCTGTTCCCGTTGCTCTACCTCGTGGACAGGGCTCATCACTTCGCGTGAGGCGCTGATGGCAGGACACATCTCTCCCAAAGGCACCTATTACGCCATCTTCGGCATCCTGATGGTGCTGACCCTCGTCACGGTCTACGTCGCCTACCAGCCGCTCGGCGCGGCGAACTTCCCGGTCGCGATCGGCATCGCCATCACGAAGGCGACGCTCGTCATCCTGTTCTTCATGCACGCGAAGTACAGCAGCCGGCTGACGAAGCTGTTCGTCGGTACTGCGTTCTTCTTCCTGGCCATCCTCCTCGGCCTGTCGTTGACCGACTACATGTCGCG
>DASTDQ010000374.1:0-3562 GCA_035710305.1 Vicinamibacterales bacterium
CCCGGTTTTCGCCCTTCTCCGCTATTCGGTTTTCTTCTTCAGATCTCCGTAGAGCAGTTCCTCGGAGAACTCCACGCACTTGTACTCGAGGAGCTGCGCGTTGGGCTCCATGCGGCGGTAGAACGGCATCCGAATCTGCCACGGCTTCGAGAACGTCTTGGGATCCTCGAGCGTGGCTTCGTACTGAATGTGGTTCTCGCCCTGAAGCGTGAACCGCTCGGTCACCTTGAGGGCCTCGGTGTGGTTGTTCCCCGCGCGGTCGAACCAGGTCTGGTCGTTGTGTCCGGTGACCTCGATCACGAGCGTGTTGCCGTCCCACTTGCCGTTGGACCAGCCCATCCAGCTGTCGACGGGCGGCTCGGACGGCTTCTCCATGTGCACGATGCGGTTCGAGCTCGCGTACTCGTACACGAAAAGAATGTCGCGCTGCCCCTGCACGATCTGGAACGGATAGGGCATGTAGTTCGAGCGCGGAATGCCACCCATGTAGCACTTCGCTTCCGGGTCGGACTTGGGCCAGCCCTTCATGTTCTCTTCCCGCCGCTTCAGTCCCGCCGGCAGGTAAGGAATCGTGCCGCCCACGACCACGCTCTGCCCGGCCGGAATCGCGAACATCGCGCCGAGCTGCCAGAACGGTGTCGCGGCAGCCGAGTGATCCTCGAGGTTCCAGTGGGCGGTGCCGATCGCCTGCCAGACGCCGTTGAAGTTCGGACGACCAGCGATAGTCGTGGGACGTGCCTGACCGCGCCCCTGAGCCGCAGCGGGCGCGGCGGCCTGACCCTGACCTCGAGCCTGCCCCGAGGTCGGCGTCGTGGTCAGCCACGCTGCCGCCGCTATCGCCATCGCCACCGCTGCGCCTGTGAACCGGTATCGCATCTGCCAGGTCTCCTCTCCTCACGGGTCGACGGGTCGTCGTCCTCGCGGGTATTCGCTCGAAATGTGTCTAAAAGATGACTCCGCCGGACGGAGCTTTACCAGAGTCAAAGACGTTCTGTCAAGAAATCCGGCCCGTCGGTCGCCTGCCATCTGCCCCCACCAGCGCGATCTCCGATCGGACGAGCGCGGCGCCTTCGGCGAGTGCGCGCATTTTACCCCGAGACGCCTCGCGGCTGCGCGGTACCAGCCCGCAGTCGGTGCAGGGAAACAGGCGGGCGGCGGGCACGTGATCGAGCGCGCGACGAATCCGGTCCGCCACGACGTCGGGCGTTTCCACCTGCTCGGTCCCGACGTCTATCGCTCCGAACAGCACATCCTTGTCTCCGAGCCCCCTCAGCACGGAGAGATCGACACCCGAGGCCGCGCATTCCACCGACACCTGGTGGACGGCGCTCCTGGCCAGCAGCGGGAGCGTGACTCCGTAGTGTCCCCAGTCCGTGTTCGACTTCTTCCACGCCAATACGGCCGGCGTGCCGTATCCATAACAGATGTGCACGGCCCTGGTTGCTGCCACGCCGTCCATGCAGGCCTCGAGTGCCTCGATTCCCCACGCCTCCACCTCGCTGAGGTAGATGTTGAAGCACGGCTCGTCGAACTGAATCACGTCGGCGCCGGCGTTGGCCAGATCCCTAGCCTCGGCATTGAGGATCGCGGCAAAGCGCATGGCCAGCGTCTTCCGGTCGGTGCCGTAGTGCTCGTCGGCCACGCTATCGACGATGGTCATGGGGCCGGGCAGGGTCACCTTGAGCCGGCGCCTGGTGGCCGCCCGCGCGAAGCGGCACGCGTCGAGAAACACCGGGGCCGTGCGCTTCACCGGCCCGACGATTCGTGCGACCTCCGTTGCCGGCGCGTACCGGCCGCCGCGGGAGTGCGCCTTGGCGAGCGTCTCGGTGTCCGTCCCGCGCAGCCCCTCGAGGAAGCCCCAGATGTAATGCCGCCGGCGCTGCTCCCCGTCGGTCACCGTGCTCAGCCCGGCCTCCTCCTGCTCCAGGATGGCCATCCGCACGGCGTCGTCCTGCGCATCGCGGAGCTCGGGACCGGAGAGGCGCCACGGCGCCCTGAGCATGCCGGGCTGCGCGAGCCAGGAGGGCTTGGGAAGGCTGCCGACGATCGATGCGTCGAGCATGGCGGCTAACGCAGCACCTGTTCTGCCATTGCCCCGCCGGCGTACTCGCCGTGCGACTCCATCTGCCGGATCACCATGCCGTAGTACTCGCCCCGCGCGCGCATCAGCTCCTCGTGCGTCCCTCGCTCGATGATGCGCCCGTCCTCCATCAGCAGGATCAAGTCCGCTCTCCGGATCGTGGACAGACGGTGGGCGATGACGAACGTCGTCCGGCCGGCGAGCAATTCGGCCATCGACGCCTGGATCAACTGTTCGCTCTCGGTGTCGAGGTTGCTCGTCGCCTCGTCGAGGATGAGGATTTGGGGCGACGACAGAATCGCTCTCGCGATCGCCAGGCGCTGCTGCTGCCCGCCCGACAGCTTGACGCCGCGCTCCCCGACGAACGTCTCGTACTGCTCCGGCAGCTTGACGATGAACTCGTGCGCGTTGGCCCGCCGTGCCGCGTCCTCGACTTCCGCCTCGGTGGCGTCGTGACGGCCGTACGCGATGTTGTCGCGCACCGAGCCGTCGAAGAGGAACACGTCCTGCTGGACAAGCGCGAGCAGGTCGCGGTACGTGCGCAGCCGGAAGCCGCGGATGTCCGACCCGTTGAGCAGGATCCTCCCTTTCGTCGGATCGTGAAACCGCGCCACCAGATCCGTGACCGTCGTCTTCCCGGCCCCGCTCCGGCCGACCAGCGCCACGACGGACCCGCCGGGCACGACGACGTTGAAGTCGAGGACCACGGGACGGCCTTCCCGATACTCGAACTCGACGTCCTCGAAGCGAATCTCCTGCACGAGGCGCGGCGCGTCGCTCGCGTCAGGCCGGTCGGGCTTGTCGTCCTCCATCGCCAGCACCTGGAAGACGCGCTCCATCGCAGCCAGCGACCGCTGCAGCTCAGAGAAGGAGTTGACGATGTTCCACACGGGGTTGAGCAGCAGGAACGTGTACCACTGGAACGCCATGATGTCGCCGACCGACGCGCCGCCGACGATGTTGAGGTATCCGCCGTACCAGACGATCACCACGTTGACCGCTCCGAGCAGCAGGCCCCAGGAAGTCCAGATGACCATCTCGCGGCGGTGCGCGAACATTTCCTTTCGCAGCAGCGTGTGCCTGCCGCGCAGGTACTCGATCAACTCGCGTATCTCGCGCCCGAAGGCCCGGACGACGCGGATGCCCGAGAACGTCTCGCCGACGCGCCCATCGATCTCCTCGGCGTCCTTGCGCATCGACCGGTAAATCGGTCTGACGCGCCGCGCCGACGCGAAGCTCATGAGGACGATCCCCGGGATGATGGCCAGCGCGGTGAGCGCGAGCCGCCAGTTCAGCAGCATGAGCACGATCACGGCGATGACCAGCCGCACCACGGAGGTAGCCGGCGAGACGACGGCCATCTGCAACAGCCCGGTCGTCGTGTCGACGTCGCCCGTGATGCGCGACAGGATGCCGCCCGTCTTCATCTCCCAGAGCTGCGGGAGCGGCAGGCGCAGCATCCGCTCGAACAGCGATCGGCGG
>DASTDQ010000375.1:0-11313 GCA_035710305.1 Vicinamibacterales bacterium
GACGTCGCGGCGATCAGCGCGCACACGACCGTTCCGACGCAGCGAGTGACAAACGAAAGCTCACGAGACATACGTCACCTTCCTTGGATCCAGAATAGGGGGCCGGTGACGCGCGGCCAATTATGAACTTTCGCGCAGAGGTGTGCGTTCTGACTGACGAAACTGTGCGTACCGGGGTGTGCCGTTCTGAAACGTGACAGGTGCTCTCAGATCTGTCGATCCCTGTCGCTAAAGCCGCAGCGACGGCGTCAGTCGGACACTGCCCACTCGCCGGGGACGATCGGGCGCGTGCGAGGCAGAAGGCCGCGCCGCGACATGTGACCGACGATCGCGAGCACGCCGACGAACACGGCAAGCTTGAGCGCGTCGCCGGTTCGCGACGCGGGCACCACTTTCCACAGCAGCCACAGGATTGGCTGGGCAATCACGACGGCCCACACCGACCCGTAGAAATAGCGCCGCTCGTGGCCTTCGCCTTTTGTGGACGCCTTCACGCGCGGTAACTGACCGAGTGCGCCGAGAACCCAGACGGTGCCCGCCAGCGGGAAATACGCAACTTCGTACATCTGCCTGAGGCGCCACTGTCCCGTCGCAACCGCATAGGCCAACCCCGCGATGTTCAGCACCGCGAACGCCACGACCTCACCCCAGGCCGTCGTGTAGCAGATGCGCCGGTAGAGCGGGTTCGGCCGGTCCTCGGTGAAGCGAATGATGTACGGGCGGGGTTCACAGCCTGGCAACTTTCCCAGCAGCCCGGCGACGGCCGTGCCGACCAGCACGATGCCGAGCCAGACCACCAATCGACTGTCGAACCCGCGCTCGAACAGGTCGAAGGTCAGCGGTCCAGGTGCAATGAAGAACACGAACACCCAGATCGGCCAATGGTTGAACCGGTAGTACAGCTTGTTGCGGTGGCGAATCTTGCGATCGGTGTCGAGCTCGACGAACAGGGAGTCGGTGGGGATCTGCGGCCCGGGCATGGACGAGGGATTCTATCAGGAGGGTCCGACGACGCGGCCGGCCTGCATGAGAATGACGCGATGCGAGCAGGCGCGAATGAACTCCTCGTCGTGGCTCGCGAGCACGAGAGTGCAGCCGCCGGCGGCTAGTTGCCGCAGCGTGCCAGCGAGACTGTCGCGACGCTCGGTGTCGAGCGACGCCGTCGGCTCGTCCATCAGGAGCACCTGCGGTCCAACCGCGAGCGCTCGTGCGATCGCCACGCGCTGGGCCTCGCCGCCCGACAGCTCGCGCGGCAGCGCTCGAGCGCGAGCGCCAATGCCCAGCTGTTCAAGAAGCTCGTGCGCCCGCCGCTCGGCCTCGGCCCTTGGCTGCCGGAGCACGTGGACGGGAGCGAGCCACACGTTCTCGAACGCGGTGAGGTGCTCGAACAGGTGATGGAACTGGAAGACCATCCCGACGCGCCGGTGGAGCTCGCGCAGCGCTCGCGCGCGCGGAGTCCGGCCCGGACCGATCGCGACGCCGTCAACGGTGATGCGCCCGGCCGCGATCGGATCGAGACCGGCAATCGCGCGCAGGACCGTCGTCTTCCCGGCGCCGGACGGACCCCTGAGGACGACGACCTCTCCGCGTGTGGCGCTGAACGACACGTCGTCCGCAAGCGTCCTGGCTCCACGCACGATGGTCAGAGCCGACACGTCGAGTATGGATGTCGCATTATTCACTTTTGCACCTTCGCACCCTCGTACCGTCGTACCGTCGCACCTTACCGCTTCCACTTGCCCTCCAAACGTCGAGCGGCCCTTGCCAGCGGGAGCGAGAGCACGAGGTACATCGCCGCGCACAAGATGCCCGGGATCACCCAGCTGCCGATGTTGGCGGCGAGGATTGACGTCTGCTTCGTCAGCTCCACGACCGTGATGACCGACACGAGGGAAGAGTCCTTGAGGAGGGCCACGAAGTCGTTGGTCATCGGTGCCAGCGCGAGACGAAAGGCTTGAGGCCCCCGTACGAGCACCAGCGTTTGCCTCTCCGTGAATCCCAGCGTGCGGGCCGCGTCGAGCTGACCCGCAGGCACGGCTTCGAGGGCGCCGCGATAGATCTCGCTCTCGTAGGCCGCGTAGTTCAAGCCGAGACCGATGAGCGCCGCCAGGAACGCGGGAAGCTGCACGATCGCGGCCAGCCCGAAATAGAGCACGAACAGCTGCAGGAGGAGCGGCGTGCCTCGAATGAGCTCGACCCAGCCTGTCAGCAGCATTCGAACCGCCGGCGGGCCGTAGACCCTGCCGCTCGCGATCGCCAGGCCCAGCGCTACAGCCAGACTCATCGAAAGGCACGACAGCACGAGCGTGATCGCGGCGGCGCGGAACAGCGAGGGCAGATAGCGAACAGCAGCCTGGAACGTGCTGGGCTGCTGCGGACTCGGCGCCTGTGCGATCTCGCCTTGACCTCCGCGAGCCAGCCTCGCGTACAGCTGCGGCTGGTCGTCGTTCCACATACTCCATCGCCGGAAGATCGCCTCGAGCCGGCCGTCGGCCATGGCCTGGAGCAGGATCTCGTTCATCCGATCGCGCAGCGGCGCATTGGCTGGCGCGGTGATGCCGACGTAGTAACCGACTCCGACGTCGGTCGGCTGATTGGTCAGCCCGGGGTTCCGGCGGATGCCGCGCCGCGCGAGCACCTCGTCGAGCAGGACGGCGTCCACGCGTCCCAAGACGAGGTCGGTATACGGATGGACATCGTCCTCGTACGTGACCGGGACGACTCCAAACTTCGTTTGCGCGGCGAGGAGCAAGTCGTAGGCGAGGGTGGCGCCTAGGGTCGCCACGCGCCGGCCGGCGAGGTCGCCGAGCCCGCGAAACCTGCCCGCGTCCCCCTCGCGCACCGTGAGGACTTCGCGAAACTGGTAGTAGGGAATCGTGACTGCCAGCCGGGATCGGCGGGCCGGGCTGTCCTCGATGCCGCTCAGGCCGACGTCGAAGTCGCCGCGGGCTGCGGCTGCATCGAGACTCGTGAAGCCGCTCTGCACGAACCGCGGAGCGCGGCCGAGGCCGCTCGCCAGCAGCTGGGCGATCTCCACTTCGAATCCGACAACGCGAGTCAGGTCGTTCGGGTCCGCCTCGACAAACGGAGCGCCGCCCTCGGCGTCGCCTCCCCAGCGCAACTCGCTCCGTTCCTGCCCTGCGGCGGCTGCGCCGACACAGAGACACAGCACGATCGCAGTCAGCGTGGGTCGCCTCATGCGGTCACCCGTCTCCCCGCTTTCGCCGCTCGAGATCCTCGAGCGTGCGCGGCCAGTCCTCGCGGAGCAGCCGGGACAAAGACCTGTCGGCCAGCAACCGCCCGCCTGTCTGACACGTGACGCAATAGTTGGCCTCGTTCGACGCGTACACGATTCGCTGCACGGCCGAGCCGCAGACCGGGCACGGCTTGCCGAAGCGGCCGTGAACCGCCATCCCCTCTCGAAACGCCGTCACCTTCTCCGGAAACCCGTCGCCTGTTTCCGATTGCAGCCGCTCGGTCCATGCGGCGAGCGTTCCCCGCGTTGCATCATAAAGGCGGTGCGCTTCCTCCTGGCTCAGCGTGGACGTCTGCTTGAAGGGCGACAGACGCGCGGCGTGGAGGATCTCGTCCGAATAGGCATTCCCGATTCCGCTGAAGATCCGCGGATCGGTGAGCGCGCGCTTCAGCGTATGGTTCTCGCGCCGCAACGCCTGCTCGAACGGCTCGGCGCCGGTTTCCATCACTTCGAGTCCGCCAGGATTGTGCCGCGCGAGCGCGTCGGCCCCATCGACGACGTGCAATGAGGCCTGCCGCTTGGTACCTGCCTCCGTCAGTATCAGCGAGCCGTGCTCGAAGTCGAGCGCGAGCAGGCCGACCTTGCCCGGCACTCGCGTGCCGGCCGGCTTCCACCGGAAACGGCCGGCAATCATGAGATGAAAGACGAGAAACAGTTCTCGCTCCGTCTCGATCGCGATGCGTTTTCCAAGCCGGTGCAGATCGGTGACGACACGCCCTTCGACGGCGGACAGAGGTGGATCGATCGAGCGAAGCAGGAACGGCGACACGAGCCGAACCGTCTCGATCCGCTTCCCCACGACTCGGGATCGAAGCGCGTGGAGATAAAGAAGGATGTCTGGCAGCTCGGGCACGCTCCTCGAAGTCTACTGCTGAGCCGCTGCTGTGCGAGACGCTCGAGGCCGAAAAGGAGGAGTAGGCTGATGCCATGATCCGCAAAATCCTTCTCATCACGGCCGCCGGTATCGTCGTTCTTCTCCTGGCCGCAGCGGCCGGAGTGTTCTGGCTCTTCTCGGGAGACGGCATGCGGCTGGCCCTCGAGAGCCAGGCCACGTCGTGGCTGGGACATCCCGTGCGCATCGGCGGAGCGCGCGGGCAGATCTTCCCCAGAATCGGCATCCGGCTGAGCGACGTACGGCTCGGAGAGCCGGCGCGCGTCACGCTGTCCGGCGTTCAGCTCTCGACCGACCTGCGCGCGCTGCTGGACAGGCGCATCGAGGATGCGCGCATCGTCATCTCGGACAGCCGGCTCGAGATGCCGATTCCATTCGGCATTCCCTCCGGCAGTGGATCGAGCGGTGGATCGCGCGGCAAGTCCACCGGCGCATCTCAGCCAGCGGTGAAATTCGTGTCGATCGGTGAGATCGCGCTCCGAAACATCCGTGTGTTGAGCCGCGGACGCGAGGTCGTCGTGTCGGCCGATTCGACGCTCGAAGGCGACACGCTCGTCGTGCGCCGGTTCTCCGCTCAATCCGGAGGCACCGCCCTCGAGGTCAGCGGCAAGGTGGATCTCGAGCCGCGCATCGACGCGCAGTTGAAGGCCACCGCCAACAAGATCGACGTCGACGAGCTGCTGGCACTGGCGGCCGCGTTTACACCAGCCGGAGCACCCGCGTCGCGCAAGCAGGTCTCGACACCCGCGCGAATCGCCGCGCGCATCGAGTCGAAGACGGCGAAGGTCGGAGACCTCGAGGTGACGCAGTTCTCGACCGGCATGGAGGTCGATGGCAACCGGATCGCGCTGACGCCGATCGCGTTTCAGATCTTCGGCGGGCGCTACGAGGGATCGCTGAACGCCAGACTCGGGGAGAGACTCACGGCGACGCTGCAGTCCCGCGTAGAGGACGTGGACGTGGCGCAGCTGGCGGCATTCGGAGGCTCGCCCGACACGGTCACCGGACGCCTGACGGCCAACGGTACCTTCGGCTCCCAGGGAGCCGACATGGACGCCATCATGGGGAGCGCGAACGGCAAGGGCACTGCCTCGATCGTGGACGGATCGATCCGCCGGCTCGATCTCGTGCGGACGGTCGTCTTGTTCTTCGGAAAACCGGCCGCTGAGACACCCGCCGCGAGCGACCGGTTCGAGCGATTCGACGCCTCGTTCTCGCTCGCCAACCAAGTCTTCCGTGCTGACTCGCTGTCGCTCCGCTCGCGGGACGCCGATCTGACCGGCACGGGGACGCTGACGCTCGGCAACGAGGCGCTCGACGGGAGGGTCAACATGGTTCTCTCGGAGGAGCTGACGTCGCAGGCGGGAACCGACCTCGTCCGCTATACGCGCGAGGGCAACCGCGTGGTGCTGCCCGCGAGAATCAGCGGAACGCTCGCTAAGCCGCGCGTGATGATTGACGCGTCAGCCGCGATCAAGCGCGGGTTGATCAACGAGGGGTCGAGGCGCCTGTTGGAGCTTTTCGGTAAATAGAACGAGGGTGAGCCGGAGCTTACTTCTTCGCCGACGCGGCCTGGGGTGCCGAGAGCACCCGCTTGATCTCTGCCGCCGTCCCGGCGTCAGCGCCCGCTGAAAGGGCCCGCCGCAGGGACGCTCGACCGCGGTCGGCGTCGCCGGCCTGCAGATACGCCAGTCCGAGGTGGTAGTGAAACATCGGGTTCCCGGGCGCCTTGGACAGGCTCCGCTCGAACTGGGGAATGGCCTGCTGGGGAAGGTTCTTCTTGTAGTAGACCCATCCCAGCGTGTCCGTGATCTCGGGAGTGTCGGGCGAGGCGGACGCCGCCGCCTGGGCGAGCTGAAGCGCCACATCAAGATTCTCGCCCGCTTCAACCTGCATCCAGGCGAGATTGTTGGCGGCGACGGGAGCACGCGGATCGATCGCCAGCGCCTTCTCGAATCGCTCTCGGGCCTGCGCGTTCTGACCCTGGGTCATGAGGATGATGCCGCTCATCGTCAACGCGGCGATCGGCTTGGTCTGACGCGTCGCAAGGCTGTCGAACTCTTTCCGCGCTTCGTCCAGCCTTTTCTGCGACAGGTACAACTCCCCCAGCATCGCGTAGGCGGGAAGCATCGACGCATCCGCTTCAATGGCGCGGCGCAGGTAGCGTTCCGCCCCGGCCGTGTCGCCGGCGGAGGCGTGCGTGCGGGCAGCCAGCAGCATGGCCTCGGGTCTTGGGTTCGAGGCCACGTAGCTGTCGATCCGTTTCATGGCGCCGGCAGTGTCCTTCGCGCGCAGATCGAGCGCGACGAGGCCGGAGAGTGCTTCGAGCGAGTTGGCGTTCGCCGATAGCGCGCGTTCGAACGCCGCCCGGCCGCCCGCGACGTCGTTCTTGAGGACCGCGAGGACTCCGGCCATCGCCTGTACCTCGGCGACTTCCGGATGATCAGCGAGCAGGGTCGCGATCTCCCTCTGGGCCCTGGCCGCGTCCTGCGCCACCAGGAGACTGCGCACCAGCGCCAGGCGAGCCTCGGGGCTGCGGGGCTCGTTGCGCGCAGCTTCTTCGGCGGTGCGGAGCGAGTCGGCCGTGCGGCCTGTCGAGAGCAGCAGTCTCGACAGCTCGACCTGCGCCGCCGTCACGCGCGGATTGAGCCTGAGCACTTCTCGAAGGGCCTCCTCGGCCGGCGCGACATCGCCGCGAGCCACGTGAAGCTTGCCGAGCATCAACTGCGCTTCCGCCGACGTCGGGTTCGCGCTGGCCGCCGCTGCCACGAGCGCGAGAGCCGCATCTCGCTTGCCGTCCTGGTACAGGAGCTGCGCCTTGAGGAGTTGCGCATCCAGATCCCCGCGCTCGGCCTCGAGAATCGTGTCCACGAGCTCCCGAGCCTTGCCGCTGTCGCCCGAGAGCGCGTACGCACGGGCCAGAAGCTGCGGCGTTCCCGGAACTTTCTCCTTGCCGGTGGCGAGCGGCGTCAGCTTGTCGATCGCGTCCTTGCTCCGGCCGGCAAGCAGGTAATAGTTCGCGAGCGCGACCACCGACGCGGAATCGCCGAATGTGTCGGCGATCGTTCGGAGGTATTGCTCGGCCTCGGCGGTTCGTCCTGTCGTCATGGAAAGGGCCGCCATCGCACGATTCGCCGACGGGTCGTGTGGCTTGACCTTCAACGCGCTCCGAAACGTCTGCTCGGTTTCGGTGAGGCGGCCAAGCGCCCAGTAGTAATTGCCGAGGGCCAGGTAGCCCTCCACCGCGTTGGGCGCGATCTCGACAGCACGCTTGAACGTCCTCTCGGCTTCCTCGCGGCGTCCGCTGGCGAGCTCGATGAAAGCCTTCTGCGTGATGGTCGTGCCACGTTCCGGGTCGAGCCGAATCGCCTCTTCGATCGCCTTGAGCGCTTCGTCGAACGACTTGAGCCCTGCCAGCGCGTTTCCTCGGAGAACGTGTGCCGTCACGTCCTGCGGCCGCAGTTTCAGTGCGACCTCGGCCCTGCCCAGGGCATCCTCGGGCCGCCCGGCCGCCAGAAGCAGCACACCCGTCTTGAGGTTGACGTCGAAGTCGTCCGGCAGAAGATCGGCCGCGCGCGCAAACGCGATCAACGCGTTGGCCGCGTCCCCCGTTCGCAGGTACGACTCAGCCAGCTTCGCGTGCGCCTTGCCAAATCGGGCGTCGATGGCGATCGCGTTTCGGTACTCGATGATGGCCGTGCTGTAGTCGCCCTTGTCGAAGTACCCGTCACCGCTGGCCAGATACGTCTGCTTCCTGGCCTCGGGATCGCCGGCGCACGCGGGACCGAACGCCAGAACCGCGAGGAGGGCGAGAGTCAGGAGCGGCCAACGCCAGTGATCAGGTCTTCGCATAAGTGAGCTAACTCGATGCGTGGTGGTCCCAGAATACTGCCACGTGGCGGGGTGCAATGAGGGTGCCGGGTTCTGACAAAGACAGCCCGAACCGGAAGGCCAAAAGTCCACCTGACGAGGGATCTTTCTCCGGCCGCCCACAGTCGCTCCTCAGCGGGCAAGCTCCTGCCGGAAGTAATCGATCGTGCGCTTCACACCTTCGCGCAGGTCCACCTTGGGGTTCCATCCGAGCAGAGTCCTCGCGCGTGTGATATCCGGCTGCCGGACTCGCGGGTCGTCCTCGGGGAGGTCCCGGCGTTCGACACTGCTGCGGGATCCGATCAGCTCGAGTACCGTCTGCGCGAGCTCCTCGATCGTGAACTCGTTCGGATTCCCGATGTTGACGGGGCTCGTTTCCGAGCTCAGGAACAGACGGTAGATGCCATCGATCTCGTCGTCCACGAAACAGAACGAGCGGGTCTGCCTGCCGTCGCCGTAGACCGTCAGCGGCCGGCCGGTCAGTGCCTGAACGATGAAGTTCGACACCACTCGGCCATCGTTGGGCCTCATGCGCGGTCCGTACGTATTGAAGATGCGGACGATGCGCGTGTCGACCCCGTGCACCCGGTGGTACGCCATCGTCATCGCTTCGGCGAAGCGCTTGGCTTCGTCGTAGACGCTCCGCGGGCCGATGGGATTGACGTTCCCCCAGTACGACTCGGGCTGAGGGTGGACGAGGGGATCGCCGTACACTTCTGACGTCGATGCGAGAAGGAACCTCGCGCCTTTGGCCCTGGCGACGCCCAGCGCATTGTGCGTACCGAGCGCGCCGACCTTGAGCGTCGCGATCGGATGCTCGAGGTAGTCGATCGGGGATGCCGGCGACGCGAAGTGCAGGATTCCATCCAGCTGACCGGGAACGTCCGTGTAGGTGGAGACGTCGTGCCGGATGAACTCGAATCGCCCGTGTCCGTTCAGGTGCGCGATGTTCCCTGGACGGCCCGTAAGGAGGTTGTCCAGTCCGACGACGGAATGCCCTTCGCGAAGAAACCGATCGCACAGATGAGAACCGAGAAAGCCGGCCGCGCCGGTGATCAGCACTCTCATCGGCCGCCCCGTCCGATGGCTGATGGCATTCTTGCCGCGATCCGGCCCTGGCCCACGTATCCCGCTGCGACAACTGAGATCTGCACGCGAATCCTCGGGTGACAAGTCTGGAGTCAGACGGCGTTCGTGGCAAGTGGCGTACCGGTGCCTGCGCGAACCTTCCTGCCCTGTATTCGCGTATCACACATCAGAGAGCCTTAAGAGGGGGTGTGCCGTGGTCTGCGCCAAATGCCAACGTGAGAACGAGGCTGAGTCGTCGTATTGCCGCTTCTGCGGCGCCTCGGTCAGGCCCAAGGATCCAGCCCGCCGATTCGTGCGCCTCCCGGACGAGGGCAAGATCGCCGGCGTGTGCGCCGGCCTGGCCGCCTATTTCGATGTCGATGTAACGGTGGTCCGCCTGTCCTGGGTAATCCTGTCAATCATCCCGGGCGTGTTCATCGGCGGACTCGTGGCGTACGCAGCCGCCTGGATCCTTACACCTGTTGCAGCGTCGCAGAGCCAGGGTGTCCCGGGCAAGCACCTGACCCGGTCTGTCGCCGACAAGCAGATTGCCGGCGTCTGTGGCGGGCTCGCCGAGTACTTTGGACTGGATGCAACAATCGTCCGCCTGGCCGCAGTGATCCTGGCCGTGTATCCAGGCGCCGTCATCGGCGGGATCCTGGCCTATCTCATCGCGTGGGTCATCATGCCTGCGGGCCCCGTCGCGTCGCTTCAACCCGCGTCGTCGAGCTGAAGCAAAAGAGGGCGTGTTTGCTTCATTGAATTACGCCATACGGCACAGTTTGACACGGGCCGGCCGGCGCCGATGAAGACCGTATATCATCGCGTTGATGACACTCGCCGTGTCTTCGGGCGGAGTGAACTCGGCGTCCACGCTCCGAGTCGTTCTGCTTTGCCCTCTGCTCGTCTTCGGCCTTGCCTGCAGCGAGGAGAATAGCCAGACAGTTCGTGGCGGCGAGCGCCTCGCGTGGGACCAGTCAGCAGGCTCCCTCCAGGAACTCAGGAGTCTCTCCTTCAGGATCTACGTCGACAACGCCGGATCCGCACTCGGGGGGACACGTTGTTCCGACGAGGCCAACGGCGGACTATACGAGTGCTCGGGCGTCCTGCCTTCGATGAGCTCGGATCCGCACACCTTGCAACTCACCTCTGTTCTCAACGGCGTGGAGAGTCCGCGTTCGGCTCCGCTGAGAGTCAACCAGACCTCAGGAGGCGGGGGCGGGGGTGGGGGTGGCGATGGTGGTGGCGGCGGCGGCGGGGGTGGCGGCGGTGGGGGCGGCGGCACTGACGTGCCGAGAGGCGGCTTGAACTCGCCAACACTCGTGACGGCGTGCCTCTCGTCAGGATCGCCCGCGCCCTGCTATGACGTGCGCGTCGTCGCGAGCGGTATCGACAGTGCCGCGGCCATGACATCGTTGCCGGATGGCCGACTGGCGTTCGTCGAGGGCGAACACCGGGTTCGTATCATCGCTTCCCGTGCGCTCGTGCCCGAGCCGGCACTCGCCGTGGACCCGTCACACGCGCGCATCGTCGGGCTGGTGGCGGACCCCAACTTCATCGCCACGCGAATGGTGTTCGTTTCGTGGATCGAACGACGAGCGTCAGGCGAATCGGTCTTGAACGTGACGCGCTATCGCGAGGTTCAGAACGAGTTCGGGGAGGGCGCGACCATCGTCACGGGAATCCCGGTGCCCGAGCGTGCCGTCGTTCCGCTCGCTGCCGATCCCGCCGGCCGCTTGTACGTGGCTATTCCAGCGAGTGCGAGCGGAGGCGCCGGACACGTCGCGCGCTTCGGGTTCGACGGATCGGTGCCGCGAGACGGCCTTCCATTCTCCCCCGTATTTGCGGAAGGCTACGCCTCGCCAACTGGGCTGGCCGTCACGCCCGGCGCGAATCAGTTGTGGTTAGGAGGGAACAGCTCGGGAGACAGCGAGGCGCTGTCCTCGATATCGCTGCAGACGAATGCGGCCAGTCAGTGGCCTCTGCGGCGACGCGCTGTTCGGCAGGGGCAGTTCGGCGATCTGTCTTTCGTCTCGCTCACGAGGCCAGCTGCGTCCGCGAACTCGAGTCAGAACCCGGCCGCTTCAACGGTTCTCGTTGGTGCAGGCCGACGTCTGTTTGTCGGTCTCGTTTCAGCGGCTGGAATCGCGTCGGGCTTCGACCAGGTTCGCTTCGATCCCGACGTGCAGGTCCAGGCAGCAGCGCCGGCCCCTGACGGCTCGATTCA
>DASTDQ010000376.1:0-7634 GCA_035710305.1 Vicinamibacterales bacterium
CCCAGAAAGTCTTGGTAATGGAGCCGGCGACATGCCTTTCAAGACGCCCAACGCGCTGCTGCACGGGACGCTCGACGCCCTCATTCTGAAGACCCTGACGGGCGGACCCCGCCACGGCTACGCGATCGCCAAGTTCATCGAAGACGCATCCGACGAAACGGTCGTGGTGGAGGAGGGGTCGCTTTATCCGTCCCTGTACCGCATGGAGCGTCGAGGGTGGCTGGAGGCGGAGTGGGGCGAGTCCGAGCTCGGCCGCCGGGCCAAGCTCTATCGCCTCACACGGCAGGGGCGGGCACAACTGGCGGCCGAAACCGACGCCTGGCGGCAATTCGCCGCCGGAGTCTCCAAGATTCTGCTGGCGCAATGAAACGCTCCCTTCGCTCGTGGTTGTGGCGCGTCCCCGTTCGCGAAGAGGTGGACGAAGAGATCGCCTTCCACGTCGAGATGCGGACGCGCGAGCTGGTTGACAAGGGGCTGGACGCGAAGGCGGCGCGCGAGGTGGTGCTCGCGCGGATTGGCGACACCGGCCGGCTCAGGCGGACCTGCGTCGACCTTGGGCGAAAGCGAGATCGCGAGATGCGGCTGACACAATGGCTGGCAGACCTCAGGGACGATGTGGCCGTTGCGGTGCGGCAGCTGAAGGCATCGCCCGCGTTCACGACAGTGGCTGTCCTGACGCTCGCGCTCGGTATCGGTGCCAACAGCGCGATGTTCGCCGTCGCCGATGCGACGCTGCTGCGTCCGCTGCCCTATCCGGGTGGGGATCGGGTGGTGGCCGTGTCCGAGCTCAGACGCGACGGGACGCGCGGCCCGGCCAATCCGCTCGACTTCGTCGACTGGCGCGAGCGCAATCGCGCGTTCGAGGCGATGGCTGGCGTGATGAGCGGTGAGACATCGATTACCGGCGCGGATGGCTTCGTTCAATCGGTGCTGACGCAAGCCGTGACGACCGACTTCTTCGACGTGCTCGGAATCCTGCCGATCGCCGGCCGCACGTTTCAACCGGGCGATGAAACACCGATGTCGAATGTCGTCGTGATCAGCGAAGGACTCTGGCAAAGCCACCTGGGAGGCGATCCGGCGGCGGTCGGAGGACCAATCCGCCTCGGAGGCCGAACGCTCACGGTCGCCGGCGTGATGCCGGCGTCGTTTCAGTTCGACATTCCTGGACTCCCGGGTCTTGGGCCCAGCCAGGTGTGGACCATTCTGAATCCTCCTCGCAGTCGCGCCCCCGAGCAGCGATATCCACACTACTTGCCGGTGATCGCCCGCTTGAAGCCCGGTGTCACCATCGACGCTGCGCGCCAGGAAATGGCCGCAATCTCGGACGCCATCGCCGAGGAGTCGCCCGCCACGAACAAGGGCCATCGCGCGACGGTGGATTCGCTGCGCGATCGGCTGGCCAGCCGCGAACTGCGCCTGACCTCGCTGCTGCTGTTCGGCGTCGTGATGTTCGTGCTGCTGATGTGCTGCGCGAATGTCGCCAATCTGCTGCTGGCGCGCACGAGCGAGCGCTCACGGGAGCTTGCGGTCCGATCGGCGCTCGGCGCGGGACGCCAGCGCATCGTGCGCCAGCTGCTGACCGAGAGCCTCGTACTCGCGGCACTGGGCGGCATGCTGGGCATGGCGATCGGCATGGCCATTCTGAAGGCGGCGCCATCGCTCGTCCCGCCAGGTCTGCTGCCGGTGTCGGTTCCGCTAGCCTTCGATCAACGTGTGCTGCTCTTCTCGGTTGCCACCGCATTCGCCGTCGCGATCCTGTACGGGCTGGCGCCGGCCTGGCAGGCGACGGGCACGTCACTGGCGAACGTCATGTCACTGAACTCGCGCACCGCGGCTGGGGGAAGCTCGAGGCTTCGGCGCGGACTTGCGATGGCCGAAGTCGCCGTCGCAGTGCTGCTCCTGTGCGGCGCCGGCTTGCTCCTGCGCACGCTGCTCACGCTCCAGGACGTCGACGCCGGAAACCGGGCCGGCGAGCTGCTGACCACCCAGGTCAGACCCGGACCCGGCAGAACTCCCGACGCACTGCGTCAGCTCTACGCAAACATCGGGAGCGCCGTTCGCCATGCACCCGGCGTGCGCGACGTTGCCTGGGGCAGCGCGTTGCCGTTCGCCGGGCAGTTCTTCGGACAGGCCATTCAGGTCGACGGCGACCCGCTGCTGCCCCCCGCGAATCGTCCCGGCGCCACCTATCAGATCGTCGGCCCCGATTACTTCCGTCTGGTCGGCGTCCCCGTGCTCGAAGGGCGGGTGTTCACCGATGCCGACGCCACCAACGCCCCGCAAGTCGCCGTTGTCGATGAGGAGTTCGTGCGCCGCTATCTGAAGGGCCGGACGCCGATCGGTTCACGCGTGTCGGTCAACGCGATGACGCAGTCACAGGCCGTGCTGCGCGAGATCGTCGGCGTGGTGAAGCACATCAAGGAGCGACCGGCAGAACCCGAGGCACAGCCACAGCTGTATGTGCCGCTCGCGCAGGACACCTGGTGGGTGGTCTCGCTGGTCGTGCAGCCCGCGGGTGGACGGGCTGACGCCATCGCACCGTCAGTGCGCCGCGCGGTCGCGAGCGTTGAGCCCAATCTGTCAGTGGTGTTCCGGACGCTCACGACGATTCACACGCAGGCAGTATCGCGGCAGCGCTTCCGCGCTGTCCTCGTCGGCGCGTTCGCCCTGCTCGCGTTGACGCTGGCGCTCGTCGGCGTCTTTGGCGTGCTCGCGTACTCAGTGCAGCAGCGTACACGGGAGTTCGGCGTGCGCATCGCGCTCGGCGCAAGCGCGGTCAGTGTGCTCCGGCTTGTCATGTCGAGTGCCGTCGTCGTCATCGGGGTGGGTGTCGGCATCGGGCTCGTCGCCGCGGCCGTCCTGAGCCGTTCGATCT
Source organism: Vicinamibacterales bacterium (assembly GCA_035710305.1). Lineage (GTDB taxonomy): Bacteria > Acidobacteriota > Vicinamibacteria > Vicinamibacterales > UBA2999 > Gp6-AA40. The sequence goes on from DASTDQ010000376.1 coordinate 2,879, forward strand.
CGACGTTCCTGTTTGGCGTGCGGCCACTAGATCCGCTGACGTACCTGGCCGTGGCACTGGTCCTGATCGTGACGGCAGCGATCGCCGCGGCTGCCCCGGCCTGGCGGGCCGCGCGCGTCGATCCGGTGGTGGCGTTTCGCAATGAGTAGTGGGGGCGTAGTGTCCGGCTTTAGCCGGACCGTGGACCGATGAAACGCTCGCTTCGTTCGTGGCTCTGGCGCGTGCCGCTCGATCAGGAAGTTGACGACGAGATCGCGTTTCACATCGAGATGCGCACGCGCGAACTCGTGGCGAAGGGGCTGGACGGCAGGACGGCGCGCGAGGTGGTGCTCGCGCGAATCGGGGATACCGGTCGACTCAGGCGCACCTGCATCGACCTTGGACGAAAGCGAGATCGTCACATGCGCGTCACGCAGTGGCTCGGCGAGTTGCGAGATGACGTGAAGTTCGCCTTCCGGCAGTTGAAGGCCGCACCCGGTTTCACGTTCATCGCGGTGATCACCCTCGCGCTCGGCATCGGCGCCAACAGTGCGATGTTTGCGCTTGTCGATGCCGCGTTGCTGCGGCCGCTGCCGTTTCCGGATCCCGATCGACTGACGGCGGTGTGGGAGCGATTCCAGGCGTTTCCACGAGCGGCCGTGTCGTCGGCGAATCTTCGCGACTGGATCGAGCGCAATCGGACGTTTCAGTCGATGGCGGGAGGGCTGGGCTTTCCCCGGCGGATGGCCGCAGCCGACGGGACCGTCGAACAAGTCCCCGGAATGCAAGTCACGACCCAGTACTTCGACGTGCTGGGACTGAAGCCGATCCTCGGGCGGACGTTCCTGCCGGGCGATGTCGCCATGCCGCCGAACGCGGTCGTGATCGACGAGGGACTCTGGCGCACGCGGTTCGGCGCCGATCCAGGGGTGATCGGGCGGAGCGTGCGACTCGACGAGTTTCCCTTCACGATTCTTGGCGTCGTTCCAGCTGATGCGCAGAGGGCTGGCGGTCCCGCGAGCGTCTGGACGCTCTTTGCGGATCTTCCTGGCATGGACACACGAGGCCTGCGCTTCTTTCGCGGCATCGGACGACTCAAAGCGGGTGTCACGCTCGACGCGGCGCAGAGCGACATGACGACGATCGCCGAGTCGCTCGCCCGCGAGTTTCCGACGGCCAACAAGGATCGAGGCGTCACCGTGGAGCCGATGCGAAGCAGCGTCATCGGGCAGGAGTTGCGCCTCACGTCGCTGCTGTTTCTCGCCGTCGTCGGGTTCGTGCTGCTGATGTGCTGTGCAAACGTCGCCAACCTGCTTCTGGCCCGTGCGAGCGGACGCGCGCGCGAGCTCGCCGTGAGGTCGGCGCTCGGCGCCGGGCGCCGCCGTATCGTGGCGCAGATTCTGACGGAAAGCCTCGTGCTGGCGGCGATCGGTGGACTTCTCGGCCTCGCCGTCGGCGCCGCGATCCTGAAGGCGGCGCCCGCGGTCATTCCAGCCGGCGTGCTCCCGTCGGCCGTGACGCTCGTCTTCGATGCCCGCGTCGTGCTGTTCTGCGGTGCGACCGCGGGTCTTGTCGGCGTTCTCTTTGGTCTGGCGCCGGCGTGGCAGGCGAGCGGAACGTCGCTCGTCCAGGTAGCGTCCTCCGAGAGCCGTACGGCGACCAGGGGTGGAGGACGACTCCGCAGCCTGCTCGCGACCGGGGAGATCGCGGCCGCCGTGCTGCTGTTGTGCGGTGCCGGTTTGCTTCTGCGGACGCTCGTCACCCTCGACAGCGTGGATGCCGGATACCGGGCCGAAAGCGCACTCACGATACAGGTCAACCTGGGGTATGGACTGCCGACGTCCCAGTTTCCCGACGCTGACGCGCTTCGGCAGTTTTTCAACGCCGTCGAGCGAGAAGTGGCGGCCGTGCCTGGCGTGAGAAGTGTCGGCTGGTCCACGACGCTGCCGCTCGCGGGCAGCGCCTTCGGCTGGTTCGGCTTCGACATCGTTGGAAAGGAGGCGGCCGGCCCGGCGGATCGTCCACTGGCCGATTACCAGCTCGTCACGCCCGGCTATCTGGAAACGCTCGACATTCCTGTCATCGCGGGACGCGGCTTCACAGCACAGGACAGCGCGACGAGCGTCCAGGTGTGTCTGGTGAGTGAAGGCCTCGTCCGGCGGTACCTGAAGGGTGCGAATCCACTGGGGATGCGCATCGCGATCAGGCCGATGCAGCTCGGGCCGTCGGCGCCGATCGTGAGGGAGATCGTCGGCGTCGTGCGTCAGGTAAAGACTACGCCTGCCGATGTCGAGGAGACCCCGCAGGTCTACGTCCCGATGGAGCAGAACCCGTGGAGCTTCGTGACGCTGGCAGTGCGGCCGGCGGGCGGACGCGCCGACGCGCTCGCGTCCGCGATCAGGGCCGCAGTGGCGCGCGTGAATTCTGGTGTCCCCACGACGCGCGTCAGGACTCTCGATGACGTGGCGCGAGAGGCGACGACGCGCCCACGGTTCCGCGCCGTGATGGTGATGACGTTTGCGGCCCTCGCGCTCGTGCTCGCCATGGTCGGCGTCTTCGGTGTGATTGCCTATTCCGTCCAGCAACGTACGCGCGAGTTCGGCGTCCGTATCGCACTCGGCGCCACCTCTCGAAGCGTGCTCGGGCTCGTCCTCGGCAGCGCGGCGCGTGTTATCAGTGCGGGCGTCGTTGTCGGGCTCGCGCTGGCGGTGACGTTCGCCCAGGCCATCTCGACGTTTCTGTTCGGCGTGCAGCCGCGGGATCCGCTGACCTTCGTGGCCGTGCCGATCGTACTGGTGCTCACGGCGCTCGCAGCCTGCGCCGCTCCAGCCCTGCGTGCCGCTCGCGTCGACCCGGTGGTGGCGTTTCGCAATGAGTAGCGCGCATTATCACAAACCACAGAGGCACAGAGGCACGGAGCAAGAAGGCCACCTCTTCTCCGTGTCTCCGTGGTTCGTCGTGTGATCTCGAGATGAAGCGGTCGCTGCGCTCGTGGCTCTGGCGCGTGCCGCTCGATCAGGAAGTTGAAGACGAGATCGCGTTCCACATCGAGATGCGGACGCGCGAGCTCGTGGCGAAGGGGCTGGACGGCAAGACGGCGCGCGAGGTGGTGCTCGCGCGGATCGGGGACACTGGTCGACTCAGGCGGACCTGCATCGACCTTGGACGAAAGCGAGATCGCCACATGCGCCTCACACAGTGGTTCGGCGAGGTCAGAGACGATGCCACCGGCGCGTTCCGTCAGATGAGGGCGTCGCCCGGCTTCACCTTCGTGGCCGCGCTGACTCTGGCGCTCGGCATCGGCGCCAACAGCGCGATGTTTGCGCTTGCCGACGCGACGTTTCTGAGGCCGCTGCCATTCACGGCGCCGCAGGATCGGCTCGTGATGGCGTGGGAGCGATTCCCGAACGGGCGTCTTGCCACCACGACGCAGCTCGACTACCACGACTGGGCCGATCAGAACACCTCGTTCGAGGCCATGGCCGCGTTCGTCGGCAGCGGTGCAACGCTCGCCGGACCTGACGGCACACTGGAGCAGGTTCCTGCTCAGAGGGTCACCACTCGGTTCTTCGACGTCCTCGGCGTCACGCCGATCGCCGGACGAACGTTTCTTCCCTCGGATGCGACGACGCCGGACGTTGTGGTGCTCAGCGATGACTTCTGGAGGCGGCGGTTCGGCGCCGATCCCTCGATCGTCGGCCGTTCGATCACGCTCGACGGCCGGCCGCAAACCGTGGTCGGCATCGTCGCGAGCCGGTTTCAACTCATGCCAGCGAGCGTTGGTTTCGCCGGGGGAGGGCAGCCTTCTTTCTGGGGAGTCTTCAACCCGCCGCGGTCAGGCCCTCCCTTTCTGCGCGGCGCTCATTTCGTTTTCGTTGTCGGCCGCCTCAAGCCGGGGGTGCCCTTCGACGCCGCCCAGCGCGATATGACGGCGATCGGCAATCGGAACGCGGAGAAGTTTCCGGATACGAACAAAGGCCACGAGCCCACGTTGCAGCCTCTGCGAGAAGCACTCGTCGGATCCGAGATGCGTCTCACGTCGGCGCTGCTGCTCGGCGTCGTGGGCTTCGTCCTGCTGATGTGCTGCGCGAACGTCGCCAACCTGCTCCTCGCGCGAACCGCCGCCCGTGCACGGGAACTGGCAATACGTTCGGCGCTCGGCGCGACTCGGCGGCGCGTGGCCTCGCAACTCCTCATCGAGAGCCTCGTCCTCGCCGGCGTGGGCGGAATTGTGGGTGTTGGTGTCGGGTGGGCGATTCTGCAGGTGGCGCCCGCGCTGGTGCCCCCGGGACTGCTTCCGAATGCGGTGACGCTGTCCTTCGACGGGCGCCTCGTGGCGTTTTGTGCGGTCGCGACCCTCCTGGTCGGGCTGTTGTTCGGATTGGCGCCCGCCTGGCAGTTCACAGGCGTGTCGGTTGTGCGGGCCATTGCAAGCGACATGCGAACTGCCACGCGCGGCGGCGGAAGGGTGCGCGGTGTGCTCGTGGTCGCGGAGGTGGCCGTCGCGGTGATTGTGCTGAGTGGCGCCGGGCTTCTGCTGCGCACGCTGATTGCGCTGCAGAGCATGGACCCCGGGTACCGCGCGCAGGACGTTCTGACGATGACGATGGCCGTGCCGATGCCGGGTGCGGCGCCAACGCGCTACGGCACGCCGGACCTGGTTCGGCAGTTCTATGGCGCGCTTGAGCGCGAGATCAGTCAGGCACCTGATGTGCGAATGGTCGGTCTGGGCGGTCCCATGCCGCTCGATGGCACGTGGATCAGCCAGCCGTTCGAC
>DASTDQ010000377.1:0-3279 GCA_035710305.1 Vicinamibacterales bacterium
GCGACATCTCGCCACGGCCTCGACGATGTCCGCTGTAGACAAGTTGTCGAGCAGGACAATGTCGGCGCCCGCCTCGAGCGCCTCGTCCACCTCGGCGAGGCTCTGCGCTTCCACTTCGACAGGCAGATCTCGTGCGGCCCGGCGCATGCGTTCAACGGCCGGCCTGACCCCGCCCGCCAGGCGCACGTGATTGTCTTTGAGCAGGATGCCGTCATCGAGGCCGAACCGGTGGTTGACTCCCCCGCCGGCCCGCACCGCATACTTCTCCAGCGTGCGCATGAGCGGCGTGGTCTTGCGCGTGTCGAGCACGACGATCCGCCCGGCCGCGGCGTCCACGAACTGGCGCGTCAGCGTGGCAATGCCCGACAGCCGCTGCAGGATGTTCAACGCCGTACGTTCCGCGGTCAGCAGCCCTGCAGCACGACCTTCGATCTCGGCCACCGTTGTCCCCGGCAGGCAGAGCGATCCGTCCTGATGATGCGTGGTGATGTCGGCGCGCGGATCACACTGGCGGAACGCCTCAGAGGCGACGTCGATTCCCGCGACGACGCATCTCGACTTGGCAAGGATGACGGCCCGCGCCCGTCGATCGCCGTCCACGGTTCCGGCCGTCGTGATATCGCCGCTGCCGACGTCCTCGCTGAGCGCGCGGCGAACCAGATCACGGTAGGCGTCGGCGGCCAGCGGCTCGAGGGGCACGCTCACGCCCGGGATTCCGGCACGGGCTCGGCGAAGGTCAACTGCAGCTCTTCGACGTGCTCGAACACGAGGTCCCGGATGTGCGCGGCCGCGCGGAAGTCGTGGGCGGCAGGCTCGAGAGGGAGGAACTGCTTCGGCAACACGGCCCGATCGATCGCCGCCTTCACGGGCCTCTTTCCGATCGCCTTGATCCGCCGCACCTCGCCCAGCGCCGCCTGCGCCTGCGTAAACACCTGTACCGCGGCTTCGTCCTCGCCGCCGATGGCGTCCACGATCTCCTCCGGCGTTGGCCAGGCCGCTCGATGTACCGATCCCGGCCGCCACCACGACCACACCTCCTCGCTCACGAACGGGAGAAACGGGGCGAACAGGCGCAGTAGCGCCGACAAGGCGACGAGCATCGCGCTGTTGGCAGAGGCCGCGCCCTCGGCAGTGAAGTCGCCGTACCGGCGCGCCTTCACCAGTTCGAGGTAGTCGTCGCAGAAGGACCAGAAAAAGCGCTCGGTCTGCTCGAGCACGCGCGCGTAGTCGTACGCCTCGAACTCGGCGGTCGAGTTTCGGACCAGCCTCGACAGCGCCGTCAGCATGCCGCGATCGAGCGGCTCGGTAATGGCCCCGCGCGGCGAGGCCTGCATCAGCGCGAACTTGGCGGCGTTGAGGATCTTGATCGCCAGCCGGCGCCCCACCTTCATCTGTCCCGGTTCGAACGCCGTGTCCGTACCGGGCCGCCCGCTCGCCGCCCAGTAGCGCACGCCGTCGGAGCCGTGTTCCTCGAGCAGCGCCATCGGCGTGATGACGTTCCCCTTCGACTTCGACATCTTCTTGCGATCGGGATCGAGCACCCATCCCGAAATCGCCGCGTTGGTCCAGGGAAGGGATTTGTGCTCGCGCGCCGCGCGGACGACCGTGGCGAACAGCCACGTGCGGATGATCTCGTGCGACTGCGGGCGAAGATCCATCGGGAAGACGCGCCCGAAGAGGTCCGCGTCCGTCAGCCAGCCGCCGGCGATCTGCGGCGTTAGCGACGAGGTCGCCCACGTGTCCATGATGTCCGGATCCCCGGCGAACCCGTTTGGCTGATTCCGCTGACTCTGCGTGTAGCCGTCGGGCACGTCCGTGGACGGGTCGATCGGCAGCCGCGCTTCCTCCGGCACGATCCGCTTCTCGTAGTCCACCGTGCCATCGCCTTTGATCGGATACCAGACGGGAAACGGTACGCCAAAGAAGCGCTGCCGGCTGACGCACCAGTCGCCGGAGAGCCCGTTGACCCAGTTCTCGTAGCGATGCCGCATGTAGTCGGGATGCCACGCGAGCTCGTGGCCCCGCGCGAGCAACTCGTCCCGCAGCTCGATCGTCTTGAAGAACCACTGGCGGCTCGTGATGATCTCGAGCGGGCGATCGCCCTTCTCGTAGAATTTCACCGGATGCGTGATGGGCCGTGGCTCCCCCACGAGATCACCCGATTCGCGCAGCAGATCGACGATGCGCGTCCGCGCCTTCGCCGCCGACAGGTTCACGAGCTGATCGTAGGCGGCCTGCGCCCGGGCGGCGTCGCGCGATTCCCATCCCGGTGAGCCCCACGCGACCGGCCGGAGCGCACCGTTCGGCTGGACAACGGCCCGGACAGGCAGCGAGAGCTCCCGCCACCAGGTCACGTCCGTGAGGTCGCCGAACGTGCAGATCATGGCGATGCCACTCCCCTTCTCGGGGTCGGCCAGCGTGTGCGCCTTCACGGGCACCGCCACCGTGAAGAGCGGCGTCGTGACTTCGGTGCCAAACAGCGGCTTGTATCGTTCGTCGTCGGGGTGCGCCACGAGCGCGACACAGGCCGGAATCAGCTCCGGGCGCGTCGTGTCGATCTCGACGACGCCGCCCTCCGCCCTGGCGAACCGGATCCTGTGATACGCACCCGGCTGCTCGCGATCTTCGAGCTCGGCCTGCGCGACCGCCGTCCGGAAGTCCACGTCCCACAGCGTGGGCGCCTCGAGCTGATAGGCGATTCCGCGATGCAGCAGACGGAGAAACGCCGTCTGCGAGACGCGCTGCGCGCGCGTGTCGATGGTCGCGTAGGTATGAGACCAGTCAACAGACAGGCCGAGATGACGCCACAAGTGCTCGAAGGCGCGCTCGTCCTCGACAGTCAGCTTCGTGCACAGCTCGATGAAATTGGGGCGCGACACCGAGACAGCCTGTTTCCCCGGCGTCTCAGGTGGTGTGAACGACGGATCGTACGGCAGCGAGGGATCGCATCGGACGCCGTAATAGTTCTGCACGCGGCGCTCGGTCGGGAGCCCGTTGTCGTCCCACCCCATCGGGTAGAAGACGGCCTTCCCCCGCATGCGCTGGAACCGGGCGATAACGTCGGTGTGGGTGTAGGAGAACACGTGGCCAACGTGCAGCGACCCGCTGACGGTCGGCGGCGGCGTGTCGATCGAATAGACCTCGTGCCGCGCGTGATTCCGATCGAACCGGTACGTGCCATCGGCTTCCCATCGGGCGGTCCACTTCGCCTCGAGGCCTTCGAGCGCCGGTTTCTCGGGGAGGGTGATCGGGTGTTGATCCAATGTGCTCAGAGCTTGC
>DASTDQ010000378.1:0-3038 GCA_035710305.1 Vicinamibacterales bacterium
GACCATCTCCTTCAGGCGAATCACCGCCGGATGGTAGCGAAGGATGTGGCCGACCATCAGAATCCGACCGGCGTCATCGGCAAGCCGTGCGAGCGCCTCGCCTTGTGAGACTTCGGTCGACAGCGGCTTCTCGACGAACACGTCCTTGCCCGCCTCGAGAGCAGCCTTGGCGATGTCGAAGTGCGTCACCGCCGGCGTCGCGATCGCCACCGCCGCGATGTCGGGATCGGCCAGGACAGTGCGGTAGTCGCGGACAAACGGTACCGACGGGTACTCTTTCCGGCACAGCGTCTCAGCCGCGTCGCTGGCGTCGCAGACGGCCGCAAGCGCACCGACGTGCTGAAAGTTGCGGACCAGGTTGCGTCCCCACGACCCCATTCCGATGACGGCGACTCTCGGTAACGATTCCAGCGCGGCTAACGCCATTCTTTCTCCTTGTTGTGTCCCGGTTGTGAAGCTACGTCTCGCGCTCGGTCATGAGCGGCAATCCCGCGAAGGCGAGAAGGCGTGACGCGTGGTCCAGCACCTTGATCAGATACGCCATGAACACGTGATGTCCCACGACTGCAAGCACGGGCAGCGCGACGGTGTAGCAGGGCAGCGCGACCACCGATTTCAGCGCGTTCTTCACGCGATCGGTCGGGTGCTTCGGGAAGTTGCTGCCGCGAAGGACGGCCCTTCTCAGCAGGTAGCGCCGCGTGCACCTGGAGGGCGGGACGAATTCGAACACCTCTGCCTCGTCGCACCAGATGAACACGCGCCCCTGCTCGATCGCGCGGCGGAAGAAGTCCATGTCCTCGCCGGCGGTCGCAAACTGCGGGCGAAAGGGCGGGTCGAGGTGCGTCAGGATCGCGCGCGCGAACAGCACGTTGCCGCTGCGAGCCTCGAACCACGCCAGGCGCCGTCCCGTTGGATACCGGGGGCGATCGAAAAACCTGCCCTTGCTCAACCAACGCGGTGGCGCGAGCCGGAAGTGCGGCAGGACCGGGCCCAGCACGCCGTCCGCACCGTGGGTCTCGCGCGTGCGGAACAGCGAGTACAGCCATCCCTCCGTCGGGAACTCGTCGTCATCGATGAACGCGACGAAATCGCCGGTGGCACGCGCCAATGCGGCGTTCCGTGCGCGTGCGATGTTGGCGACCGGTTCCGAACAGTACGTCACCTTCAGACTGGATGACGCCGCGAACACGCGCACGACAGGCTCGGCTGACCGGGCCGCGTCGTTGTCGGCGATCACGACGTCGTAAGTGAACAGGCCGTCGGTCCGTTGACGTTCAAGCGTGCGCAGGAGATGTTCCAGCATCTCGCCGCGCTTGAACGTGCAGACGCACACCGTGATGAGAGGAGTGGCCGCCAATTGACCGGCTTCCTTAACCAGGGAAATAGCTCCTGGAGTATCGCTTCAGGGCCGCAAGCCCCCGCCGTCCCTGCTCGGCAACCTGCAGCAAGGGAAGCGTCCTGTGCAGCTTTCGCTCGTCGAGCGGCAGCCCGAACGCGCGAGCCGCGCAGCGGCGCTGTTTGAGGCACTCGAGCACGCCGGCTTCGTCGATCGGGCCCTCGACGTCGAGCGCCATTCCGAGAGGAAAGAACTGGCGCGCGGTGTGGAAATCCAGCCCGACGAACGGAACCTGCGGACTCGCCTGCAAGAGCGTGGACGCACTCTTGCCGGGGGCCCAGCCATCGTACTTCCGGTTCCACGACTCGATGCCGAGAAGGCTGTCGGCCCACTTCGGCGAGAAGCATTCCCATGCAGCTCGTCGAGATGGGTGAGCGAAGACAGCCACGCCTCCGCGAGCCGCCACGGCATCGAGCAACTCTTCCGTGCGCAGTCCTTCGCCCAGAAACGGCACTCCCCACACGAGCACGTGTACGCGGTTCTCCGGATCGCTGTACTCCATCCCGGGGAGCACGTACATACTCTCGGATGACGCGCGCGCACACGCGTCTCTGAACTCGGCGTATCGGGCCGGAGTGAAGCCATTGTCGTGCTCGGTCATCATCATCACTCGATAGCCGCGCCGGCCGAACTCGCGCGCCAGGCCGTCGATCGGCCAGCTTCCGTCGTAAGACCACTCTGAATGCAGGTGACAGGCGGCGAATACGTCCACGGCCAATCAGGCTCTCGCCTTGAACAGGTTCTTGTGCAGCGTGTAGCACAAGTCCGCGAGGAACACGCTCGGATCGGACGGCCGCCAGTTGTAGATGCCGTCTCGAGGGCGAATCGTCATGACCGCGAACATCGACTTCCAGAACGAGGGCCAGTGCCCAAGCGCCGTCGACCTGGGCCCACGCAACACGAACAGCGGGTGCAGCAGCTCGCGGCCGAGATGCCTGCAGACCAGGCCTGGCACGGATGTCGTCGTTTTGCCCGCGGCGGACCTTTCATCCACGGCAAGGCTCACATGCCATGCCGGATATTCCAGGCCCTGTCTGCGCGCCAACGCCATGCTTCCCCAGGGCCTTCCATTCAGCTCGACGAACCAGACCTTGCCCGCCTGGTCTCTCAAGAGCTCGATCATGAACAACCCACGCCACTGAGTCCTCTCGATCAACGCCGATACACTGGCGCCGAGGTCGGGCGGGACGGCTTGTGATACGCAGGCGCTCGAACCCGAGCCTTGAGGGTTCATCATCCTCAGCCTGCGATGCGCGCTCCACCCCCGCACGCCGTCGATCGCACCCAGTCCGAACACACCCTCTCCCGTGCCCACGATGTAGCGTTGGGCGAGCAGCGGAACTCGAGCGTCCCACTGCGTCATGGTGCGGTCGAACTCCTGCTCATTGGCGCAGATCCACACCGGGCTTCCCTGCCGGCGGCCGTCACGAATGGGCACGCAGTGTGCGGACTTGAAGATGATTGGAAATCCCTGGGCGTCTGCGAACGCCTTGGCCTCCGACCGGGTGTGGACGACGGCGGACTCGGGTACGTTGAAGCCACACTCCCGCGCGAGTGCCACCTGCAGCCCTTTGTTCAACGCCACTTCGACGTTCGCGCCGCGAGGACCGGCAAGGAGCCAGTTCCCGTCCAGCAGGACCTG
>DASTDQ010000379.1:0-11066 GCA_035710305.1 Vicinamibacterales bacterium
ATGAGCGCGTACAGACCGGCTGCGGAGAAGATCAGCGCTACGAGCAGAACGCTGCCGAAGGCGATGCTGCCGACCACCATCCGTGTTTGCTCCTGTGCGACGATGTCGTCGAGCGTGACGACATCCCGGAGCTGCAGGCCCGCATCGACCTGTCGCGCAAGCGCGGCGACGCGGGGCGCAAGCGGCGCTGCGGCCCCCGCGACGCGCACAGCGACCACGACAGGATCGAGCTCCGCCGCGGAGGCTGCGCGATAGATGTACGCTGCCTCACCCCAATCCGCGGGGAACAACATCTCCAGGTCGGTGACCACGCCGACAATCTCGTGCCAGGGCCCCAGCTCGCGCTGGCCGCCTCGCTGGACCGTGCGAACGCGTGTGCCCACGGGATTCCTGCCCAGCACGCGCATGAACGCCTCGTTGACCACGACCGGCCCGTTCGCCGCACCGGCGTCAGCGGTATGCAAGCCGCGGCCGGCCAGGATCCTGGCGCCGAACGCGTCGTGATAACCGGCGCCGACAGCCGCCATCGCGAATCCGCCCTCGAAATTGCCCTGCAGGCGCGCCGGCGGTGCACCGTCCCGCTCCATTTCCACTGCCACCCACTCCGGAGACATCGTCGGCAGGCGATCGCCGTGCGTCACCTGCGTCACTCCAGGCTCCTCACGTAACAGGCCCGCGAGCCCTTCGTATGCACGAGCGCGACGCGCCCCGATCTGCCCATCGTCAGGCACACCTCCTTCGCCAGCCAGCGCCTCGTTGTCGATCCTGAGGCTGAAGGTGAGGTAACGCTCCGACGGAAACGCTGGCCACCTCGACTGGTCCTCGACGGTGTTGGTGTAGATTCCCACCGCGGCGGGCACGAACAGCAGCGTGAACGCCACCTGCGCGCCGATGATGAACGACCAGATGCCGCCGAACTTCATCGTCCCGCCGGTGCTCGTGATCCCCTGCAGTCCCCGTTGGACGGAATCCCTCGTGGCTTTCAGCGCGGGCAGCAGGCCGATCATTGGCGCGGCGACGACCGCGAGCAGCAGCGCATACGCAACGGTGACTGGCTCGAGCGTCAGATCCACCCAGAACGGCAGGCTGTCGCCCGTCGTCTGAGGCGCCCAGGCCCAGGCATACCGCACCGTCGTCTGGGCCACAACGAGGCCGAGCAGGGCGGCGGCGAGGGTCAGCACGAGCGATTCGGCCACGATCTGCGCGATCACGCGGGCACGGCTGGCCCCCAGCGCGTGGCGGACGACGATCTCCGATTCGCGCATCGCCGTACGCGCGAAAACCAACGTCATGACGTTCGCCGACACAGCCCCCAGCAGCAGTAGGACGATGGCGTGGACCGCCAGGTCTTCCAGCCGCAGCGGATCGCCCGGTGTGCGTCCGGCAAATGCGCGAACCCGCGTCCGCAACTGCGCGTGGGTTGCCGGCTGGTCGGCGGCAAAGCGCGCCGAGACGACGTCGAGCTCCGTCGCGGCGTCCTGCCAGCTCGCGCCGTCAGCGAGGCGGCCGAACACCTGCACGGCCGGCCCTTCCCTCGGCACAGCATCCTGGACGGGCAATGGCACCCAGAGCTGCTGATTGACCGGGAAGCCGAAGCGCGACGGCATCACGCCCACCACCGTGCGAGCGGTGCGACCCACGGTCACGAGGCGGCCGATGATCGCCGGGTCCGCAAGGAACTGTCTCTGCCAGACGTCGTAGCCGAGGACCACGACGGGCTCCGCAACCTGCATGTCGTCCGCCGGCTGCAACGCCCTGCCGAGCAGCGGCTGCACGCGGGTGAGCGGGAATGCAGACGCGGTGATCTCCGCCACGCGCAGCGATTCGACACGGCCTTCGCCCGTGAGCACGTTGCGCTCGCTCACGCGCGCGGCGCCGAGCTCCGCCACCGTCTTGAGAGACCGCCGCCAGATCGCGAAATCGTGGAGCACCCTCGGCTCCACGCGTGACGCCGCGACGTCACGCGTCTCCAGGCGCACGACCCGGCCGCCGTCGTCGAACGGCAGCCGTTTGTACAGCAGTTCGTCGGCGACTTCCATGCCGACCACGCCGATCGCGATGGCCGCCGCCAGCGAGAGGCCCCCGATGATCGTGAGCGCGGGATATTTCAGCAGCAGGCGCGCGCCAAGCTTCCAGTCGAGCCAAGAGACCGTCGTCATCGGATAGAAGGATCCCCCGGCGGACCGTCCGGTGTCTTCACGTGGAAGTGACCTTTCCGTGAGATTCCGGTGAGCGTGCCTGCGGGGCCTACGAAATGGACTTGGATTAGAGCGTTTTCAAGTACTCGAGGAGCGCCCGCTTCTCTCCCGGAGTCAGCGTGACGCCGTAGGTGTGGCCGGCATTCCCGTTGCCCGGTTGCGTGACGTCGAAGACCGTGCCGGCCCTTTCCGCGTCCTCGCCCGCGCTCTCGAAACCGACGCGTGCCGGGTCGTACACGTCGTACCCGCGCCAGAATCGCCGCGGCCGGCTCTCCGGCGGTTCGAGGAGATCGGTCAGGGTGGGGACAGACCCGTTGTGCAGGTACGGCGCCGTCAACCAGGTGCCTTCAAGCGGGGCGGCCAGGTACCCGTTCGTCTCTCGGAAGCCCGAGAACTTCCAGTCGTGCCGGTCCCCGTACGCGTTGTACTTGTCCGCCGCCCCAGACGTCCACGCATCGAGACGGCTGCGGTCGGTGCCGACTTCGTCAAACGGAATCACCGACCCGGTCTGGTTTCCCCCCGCCCCATGGCACCGCGCGCACGCCGAGGCAAAGGTGACGGCGCCCGCCGCGCTCAGCTTGGCGTCAATCGGGAACGGGTATTTCGGAGGCTTCAGCGCGCTGATGTACTCCATCACGCGGCGAAGACTGGACTGCCGCCCGGCCTCGGTACGATCCCACTTCACGGCGTCCCGGTCCAACCACCAGACCGTGGCGCCCTCGTTCACGGCCGACGATGCCACTGCCTCGCGCAGCGAGGTGTTCAGCCCGTCCCAGTGAAACGACGTCCGCTCGGCGCGCGCGAGGTTCCACGTCGGCATCATGTCGGCACTGCCGATCGTCTCGTCGATCGGCTGTCCGAGGATCGTGAACTTGACCGGGTTGAACACGTCGGCCCGTCCGCGGCCCGAGTCGGGCCGGCGGGTCAGCGGGACGTCGTCGTCCCGCAGCCGCAGCAGGGCGCGCCGCGTGCCGGGAATGATGGCGAAGCGGTATAGCAGGCGATCCAGGAGCGAGAGTCGGACGTTCTTCGCGATCTCGCCGAGAATCGTGCCGGCCGTGAAGCGCGGATCGGCGGCGCAGGCGATCAGGAAGCGCTTGTACTCCTGTGCTCCCGTCTGATGCGCGGGGGCACCGGGATAGATCACCGGCACGTCGCCCCGCGACGCTCGCACGCTGGCCGTGTGGCACATGGCGCAGTTGATGCCGACGCGGGGAACTCCGATCGTGACCTTCGACAGCCCAATCGGCATCTCCTGCCCGTCGCGCGCAAGCACGCCCAGCGATGCGTACCCGCCCGGCCGCGGCAGGTACTCGGGAAAGACCCGCGGAAGCACGAGCCAGATCCAGTAGGGCAGCCCGCGATCCGCCTCCGTCCCGATCGACCCGTACAGGAAGTGATCCTCGGCGGACTCGAAATACGGCGCCGGCTCCTCGCGCAGGAGCCGGTGGTAGGCGAAGAAGCTGGCTGCGGCCACGAGCAGCAGCACGACGATGGCAACGCGCGGCGGACGAGTCGAAGTGAACCAGGTCATCGCTCAGAACGTCTTGAGGTATTCGACAATCGCACGCTTGTCCTCTTCCGGAAGCGTGGCGCCGTAGACGTGTCCGCCGTTGCCGTTGCCTGGCAGGCTCGTGTCGTAGCGGCTGTAGCCCTGAGCTTCGGGGCCGTCCGACACGAATCCGACGTTGGCCTGGTCGAACACGTCGTAGCCGCGATAGAACACCTTCGGCCGCCGTTCCGGCGGCTCGAGGAGGTCGCGGAGTGTCGGTACCGAGCCGTTGTGCAGATAGGGGGCGCGAAGCCAGATGCCGTCGAGAGGATGATTCGCGTACCCGTTCGTCTTGCGGAAGTGGGAGAACCGGTACTCCGAATCGGGATAGAGGCTGTATTGATTGGCGGCAAAGGCCACGGTGTAGGAATTGAGGCGATACGGATCGGTCCCGATCTCGGTGAGTGGCACGACGCGGCCGATTTGCGACCCGGTAATCACGCCGTCGCGGAATCGATGGTCGCCGTGGCAGTTCGTGCAGAGCTTCTGATAGACCGGCTCGCCGCGCGAGGCGAGCGCCCCGTCGATCGCGTACGGGTACTTCGGCGGCGGCAGCGTCCAGATCCAGTCCCGCACGCGCTTCAGGTTGTCGTGATCGACGGTCACCGGAGTGACGCCGGCGCCAAGCGCCGCACTCAGGTTGCGTTCGTCCACCGAATCGTTGTCGCCGTCCCAGTGGAGGTGCATGCCCTCCCGCGGCTTCTGGTTCCAGATCGACGGGAAGTCCGACGCGCCGATGAGCTCGCCCGGCGGCAGCTTGCTCAGATCCCAGTTGAACTGGATTGACTTGTAAGGGTTGAAGGTGTCCACGCGCCCCCGGCCCCATCGCGGCAGCTCGGCGGCAAGCGCCGGCGCAATGCGATTGCGGAGGTTCAGCACCGTGATCTTCAGCCGATCGACAAGGCCAAGACGCAGGAGCGCGCGCTCGAAGAGCGACGGCCCTCCCCTGTCCGGCAGCCGTCCCCTGATCGCATCCGGCGTCAACCGGCTGTCGAGCGTGCAGTCCAGCACGAACTGCACGAACCCCTGCAGGTCCAGCCGGTGCGCGGGCATGCCCAAGACGATCCTCGGCGCCGCCCCGGGGGCGTCGCGGACGGTGCTCGTGTGGCAGACGGCGCAGTTCAGGCCGACCTGGTCTCCACCGAGTCGCCTGCGCCGCGACACGCCGATCGGAAGGTCCTTTCCCGGCTCGGTGATGAACCCGAACGTCTCGTAGCCCCGGGGCAGCTTGTCGCTGCAGATCGACGGCAGCGATTTGAAGATCCAGTACGGCGGCAGCACGCCGCCGACCGTCTGAAGGACCGAGCCGCCAGGCTCGCTGCCGATCGATCCGTATTTGAAATGTTCTTCGATGTCGTCGTACGTCGTCGGCCGGTCGATCGCGAGCGCGACGAGAACCCACACAACGCCCAGGATCACCAAGCTGGCGAAGGCGACCTCCAGGGCCCGGAGCACCGCGCGGAGCCGGCTGGTCACGTGCGCGACATTCAAACACGACGGATCCGATCGCGCCAAGAGGATTCAGCGGCGCTCGCAGCCAAACTCTGCCGTAGAAAATTGCGACGGTCCCTGTGCAGAATCGATCCTCACATCGGCTAGACTCCTTTCGCGCGCGATGACACAACACGCGCGACATCCCGTCACTCGATCAGGGGCTATCTCATGTCATCACCACGCATGGCAGCCGCCTTCTTCACCATCGTCGTGCTGGCAGCCGTCTCGCTGACCGGCTGCGGCAGCGACGGCCCAGAGCCGGGCACCGTGCTGGACGAGGCCACGAGGGCGAAGCGCACCGCCGACACGTTCGCCGCCGCGGACGAAGACTACTTCCGTGAGATGGATGGAGGTCTCAAGTTCACGAGGGAACAGGTCCAGGGGCGCAACATGTGGATGGTGTGGACCGGCGGCAACGATCGGCTCTGGGACACGCTGTCGCTCGAAAGCCTCGGCTCGCTCGACTTCCTCAAGATCTTGTCGTCGCATCCGACGCAGAAGTACTACTCGCGAGACAACCGGTGGAACTACCTCGGCCTGGTCAACGAACCGTGCTTCAGGCGGGCGACCGGACCGGACCCGAATCGCTACGGGCTGTGGCTCGACGTGCGCGACCCCAAGTGCCCGCCCGATCCCTTCGCGGATGCCGACAAATACAAGGGAGTTCAGGTTGGCGCCCGGGGCCGGACGGTCCCGGTGGGCTCGTATTACGGCGAGCCGTCGGGCGTCGTGGGCCTCAGGCTGTTCCCGAACCCCGATTTCGACGAGGACGCCCGCAGGAAGTGGGATTCCGAACGCTACTACCGGGACGAGTCTTACTACTTCTCGCGCGACATCGTCCGGCCGTATCGCGTCGGCATGTCGTGCGCGTTCTGCCACGTCGGCCCGAATCCGGTCAGGCCGCCGGCCGATCCGGAGAACCCCGCCTGGGCGAGCCTGAGCTCGAACGTGGGCGCGCAGTTCTTCTGGTGGGACCGCGTGTTCGACTGGCGGGGCCTGTCGAACGAGACCAGCTTCTTCTACCAGGCCCTGCACACCTCGCTTCCCGGCACGCTCGACACCTCGCTCGTGTCAACCGACAACATCAACAACCCGCGGACGATGAACGCGGTCTACCTGCTTGGTCCACGCATGGGCCTGGCGAAGCGCTGGGGCAAGGAGACGCTCGCGGGCGGCGGGCTCGACAACAAGCAGTTCAACGAGTTCGTGCCCGCCTCCGATCCGCTCGCGCAGTTTTTTACGCCGCCCGCCACGACGTGGACGCCGCGTGTCCTCAAGGACGGCTCCGATTCGGTCGGCGCGCTGGGCGCGCTCAACCGCGTCTACCTGAACATCGGGCTCTTCAGCGAGGAGTGGCTGCTTCATTTCCGGCCGCTCATCGGCGGCCAGCCGATCACGCCCATCAAGATCGCCGACGCCCGGAAGAACTCCGTGTATTGGCAGGTCACCGAGAAGCAGACACCGTACATGGCCGCGTTCTTCCTGGCGAGCACCGACCCTCACTACCTCAGGGATGCACCGGGCGGCCCCAAGTTCCTGACCGAAGCCGCCGACTCGCTGGGCCGCGGCAAGACGGTCTTCGCCGACCGCTGCGCGCGCTGCCACTCGAGCAAGCTTCCGGAACTGCCCAAGGGGCTGGACCTCGAGAACTGCAACGGCAAGGACTACCTCGGATGCTGGGACAAGTTCTGGGCGTGGACGAAGACCGACTCGTTCAGGACGCCCATGCGCAAGATGGTGCTCGCCAACGACTTCCTCAGGGACAACTTCCTGTCCACCGAGCTGCGCATCCCGTCCACGCTCATGCAGACCAACATCTGCAGCCCGATCGGGACCAACGCGATCGAGGGAAACATCTGGGACAACTTCTCCTCACGGTCCTACAAGGACCTGCCGTCGGTGGGCTCCGTCCGGCTGCGGCACCCGCTCAGCGGAGTCGAGTACAGCTATACGCTGAAGGGCGGAGGGCGTGGTTTCACGCGCCCGGCGTCGCTCGTCAGCCTGTGGTCCACCGCGCCCTTCCTCCAGAACAATTCCGTCGGTCCGTTCGACCCGAGCCCGTCGGTCGAGGCGCGGATGCGCGTCTTCCAGGCGTCGATCGAACAGATGCTGTGGCCCGAACGCCGGAGGACGGACGAGCTCTTCACGAGCCTGAAGATCGACGGGCCCGGCGTCGGCTGGATCCAGCGGACGACGACCGACAGCTTCATCCGCGTGCCGAAGGGATACATCCCCGGCTACCTGCGTCCGGTGCTGGGAATCGGGCAGCGTTTCTTCCCGATGTTCGTCCGGGACGGCCAGCTGGAAATCGGTCCCATTCCCAAGGGCACGCCGGTCAGCCTCGTCACCAGCATGGACATCCTCGGGGCGGACCTGCCCGAGGCCGAACGCGACCAGCATCGGGAGGACCTGAAGAACCTGCTCAAGCAGATCAAGCGCGAGCTCAAGCGCGGCAACGACGTGTTCGGCAATCGCAACATCATGGAAACGATGCTCAAGATGAGCAACTGCCCCGACCTGGTCATCAACAAGGGGCATTACTTCGGCACGAACCTCTTCACCGAAGAGCCGGGGCTGAGCGACGCCGAGAAGCGCGACCTGATCGGATTCCTGAAGACGATGTAACGGAGGTGATGTGCCGGAGGCGACCCCACGTCCTGCTACCTACGACGCCGACTACATCGTCGTCGGCTCGGGCGCCGGCGGCGGCACGCTCGCCGCGCGCCTGGCCGAGTCCGGCTATCGCGTGCTCCTGCTCGAGGCAGGGGGCGACCCGCGGAAGTCGATCGGGGCGACACCGCAGACGCCCGGTGTGAACACGCTGCCTGACGATTACGACGTCCCCGCGTTTCACCCGCTCTCGACCGAGAACGACGGGATGCGGTGGGACTTCTTCGTCCGCCATTACGAGGATCAGGCCAGGCAGGAACGCGACCCGAAATACGTGGCAAGCGCCGACGGCAAGCCGGTGAACGGCGTGCTCTATCCGCGAGCCGGCACGCTCGGCGGGTGCACGGCCCACAACGCCTTGATTCTCGTCTACCCGCACAACGCGGACTGGAACCAGCTCGCGGATCTGACGGGCGACCGGACGTGGCGCGCGGAGAACATGCGCCAGTACTTCGAACGCCTGGAGCGCTGCACGCATCGGCCGGCCGAGCGTGCGCTGAGCCGCCTCGGGGCGAATCCGAGCCGGCACGGGTGGTCCGGCTGGCTGCAGACCGAGACGCCGGATCCGAAAGTGGTGTTCAAGGACGACGGCCTTCGCGAGGCATTCCTCGAGTCGGCGCGAGCGGTGCTGCGCAACCCGGAGCTCGCGATCACCGACGCCGACCGGCGCGCGCGCTTCGAAAGCCAGCTCGACCCCAACGACTGGCGGGTCGTGAGCGAGGACGCGATCGGCCTTCGCTACATGCCGCTGACGACGAAGGACCATCGACGGGTCGGCGCACGCGAGCGGGTCGTCGACGTCGAGACTCGTCTGCCGGCGCAGTTGAAGATTCAAATGCACGCGCTCGCGACCCGCGTGCTGTTCGACGCGGGCAACCGCGCCATCGGCGTCGAGTATCTGAGCGGGAAGCGCCTGTACGGGGCGCATCCGAGCCCGAGCGACGCGCCGGGCGAGACGCGCCAGGTGTTCGCCGCACGTGAAGTCATCCTGGCCGGAGGCACCTTCAACACGCCCCAGTTGCTGATGCTGTCGGGCATCGGGCCGCGCGCGGTTCTCGACAAGTGCGGCGTTCCGGTCCGCGTCGAACTGGAGGGGGTCGGAAAAAATCTTCAGGACCGCTACGAGGTCGCGGTCGTGAATCGCATGAGCTTCCCCGCATGGAAGGTGCTCGAAGGAGCGACCTTCACCCGCGAGGACTCCCAGTACCAGGATTGGGCGAACTACCGCGACGGCGTGTACGACAGCAACGGCGCGATGATTTCCGTCGTGGCGCGGTCGGGGCCCGCGGCGTTTTCGCCCGATCTCTTTCTCTACTCCGTTCTCGGCCGATTCGAGGGCTACTTCCCCGGCTACTCGTCGCTTCCCGCGAAGAATCCGAACTTCCTGACCTGGGTGATCCTCAAGGCCCACACCAACAACACGGCCGGGGAGGTGACGCTGCGATCGAAGGATCCCCGCGTGCCTCCCGACGTCAATTTCCGGTATTTCGAAGAGGGCAACGACGCAGCCGGGGCCGACCTCAAGGCCGTGGCGGCCGGCGTCGCGCTGGTGCGAAAGCTGGCCGCCCCCCTCAAGGCGGAAGGGCTGATCGCGAAGGAGGAATTACCGGGAGAGGACGTCGTCGACCAGAGCCTGCTCGAGTTCATCCGCAACAATGCGTGGGGGCACCACGCCTCGTGCACCTGCCGCATCGGCCGGCGCGAGGACGGCGGCGTGCTGTCGAGCGACTTCAAGGTTCACGGCGTCGAGGGCCTTCGCGTCGTGGACGCGTCGGTCTTCCCCCGGATCCCGGGCGTTTTCGTGATGAGCGCGGTCTACATGATCGGTGAGAAGGCAGCCGACGCCATCGCCGCCGACGCCAACACCTCGGACGCCCTGGGCCCGGTGCGCCCGTTCCAGTAGTGTCCGGCTTCAGTCGGACGGTGGCGTACGTAGTGTCCGGCTTCAGCCGGACCGTGGCGTACGTAGTGTCCGGCTTCAGCCGGACCGGAGGACCTCAATGACCGGCAGACTTCATGCTGCAGTGTTCGTGTCGGTGCTGGCAGGCTCGGCCTGCTCGCTGGCCACCGGGATCCGTGAGAACTCAGGCGCCATCGCAAAGAGCACGGCGGCCATCGAGACGAACACGGTTGCCGTGCGCGACTCGACCATGGGCTCGACGACGCTCATTCCAGCGTTGAAGAGCGTCGAGCAGCTCGCCGGTCCGCTGAAGGCGGTCGGGGCGCTGGAACCCACGCTGCAACGCGTGTCGACGCTCAATGAACCGCTGACACGCGTGGCGGGGCTCGAACCCGCGCTGCGATCGGTATCCGAGCTCCAGCAGCCGATCACGCGGCTCGTGGCGATCGGTCCGGGACTCGACTCGGCGGCGGCGCTCGGCGGCCCGTTGACGCGCGTGGCCGACATGCGCGCCAGCCTGGACCGCGTCGCGGAGCTGCGGCCGTCGCTCGATCAGGTGTCGCAGCTCGAGCCGCAGCTGGCGGCCGTCGCCGATCTCCGCGACCCGCTTCAGCAGCTCAGCGCGCTGCGCGCGCCGCTCGAACAGGTCGGGTCGCTCACCGCGCCGATCTCGACCCTCACGTCGCTGCTCAATCGACCGCTCGTGTTGTTGCTCATCGCCGTGGCCGGCCTGCTCGCCTGGGGCCTCGTCACGTTCTTCGCCGTCCGACTCGCGATCCTGAGCGCGCGGTCGCGTGGGCAACTGGAGCGAGCCTGAGTAAGCGAACCGTGTTCACACTTCTCTGTTCTCAGTTCTCGGTTCGTGTTCAATTTCGGCGTTCGTGTTCGAGGTTCGGCCGCAGTCTAGTGATCCCCCCAGATCTCGTGGTGCGCCGCCTGCCGGTGATAGAGGTCGGCGTCGAAGTACTTCTGGTAGAACTCGAGCTCCAGGTGAGAAAACTGCAGCCACACGCCCGGGAGGTGAAAGGCGTTCACGTGCGCCGGAAAGCGGCCGTAGGTGTCGTAGATGTAGTTGCAGATCTCCTTCGTGTACTCCACGACCTGCGGCGTTGGACGCTGGCTCGCCATCTTCAGGAAGGCGTCGCCGTGCTGGCTGTCCTTGTACGCGCGGTCGAAGATCGAGTTGTCGCCGTAGGTTCCGCCCCGCCCGTACTTCTCCTCGATCACCTGGTCCACCGCGGCGTCCATTGAC
>DASTDQ010000380.1:0-4581 GCA_035710305.1 Vicinamibacterales bacterium
GGACGCGCCCCCATCGGCCAGGTCGTCCCGATCGACGGAGGTCACGACGGCGTACTGAAGCGCCATCCGCGCCACGGCCTCCGCGACGCGTGCGGGCTCGGCCTCGTCGAGCTCGGACGGCTTGCCGTGTGCCACCGCGCAGTACGCGCACGCGCGCGTGCAGACGTCGCCCAGGATCATGAACGTCGCCGTGCCGTGGTGCCAGCACTCGCCGATGTTGGGGCAGCGGGCGTCCTCGCAGACCGTGTTCAGCCTGAGGTCCTGCATGATGCCCTTCAGGCGGACGTAGTTCGCCGATCCCGGGGCGCGGACCTTCAGCCATTCGGGCTTCGGCTCCCGGGGACCGACAAACTGCACGGGCGCTTCGACGGCCATCTTCCCTAGTCTAACAACTCCCCAAAATGGGGTCGGGAGTCATTTTTGAGGCCGCCTGAAAAATGACTCCCGACCCCATTTTCCTGGGAGTTGACTAAGATCAGCCCTTGCGACGGCTCGCCATCACGTGGCTCGGGCATGCGACGTTCCTCATTCGGACGCCTGGCGGGAAACGGATCCTGCTCGATCCGTGGCTGAGGGAGAACCCCTCGTGCCCCGAGGCGCTCAGGAAGCCGCCGCCGGTCGACCTCATCCTCGCCTCGCACGGCCACGTGGATCACGCCGACGATCTCGTGCTGTGCGCGCGCACGAGCGGCGCGCCCGTCGTGGCGATCGCCGAGCTGTGCGACTGGCTCACGCGGAAAGGCGTGCAGAACGTGTCCCCGATGAACAAGGGCGGGTCGCTGCGGATCGCGGGGCTCGTCATCACGATGACCGATGCCGTCCACAGCAGCGGGCTGGTGGACGAGGGCCGGATGGTGTACATGGGCGAGGCCGCGGGGTTCGTCGTCCGCCTCGAGGACGAGCGCACGATCTACTACGCGGGCGACACGGCGCTGTTCGGCGACATGCGGCTCATCGGCGAGATGTACGCCCCGGAGATCGCGTTCCTGCCGATCGGCGATCGCTTCACGATGGGACCCGACGCCGCCGCCCGCGCCTGCGCGATGCTCGGCGTCAGGCAGGTCGTACCGATGCACTGGGGCACGTTCCCGCTGCTGACCGGCACGCCGGCGCGACTCAAGACACTCGTCGGACCGGGCGTGCAGGTGCTCGAGCTTCAACCGGGAGAGACGGCGGAATGATCTCAGAGGCCATTGAATACAGTCGAGATCAGTCGTTCACGCTTCTCACTTCTTTGGTTCTCGGTTCGTGTTCACATTCGCGGTTCGTGTTCTGAGTTCGCAGGTGTGGTTCGGCGTTCGAGGTTCGGTCCGGCTGAAGCCGGACACTACGTACGTCACGGAACCTGAAACTGAACGCGAACTGAGAAGTCGAGAAGGGAGAAGCGTGAACGTCAGCTCTCCGCTCGGTTCAAGTAACCCTGCACAGGGGCCCCGTAGCGATGGGGCCAGCGGCGGCGGATGTCGTCGCCGATCGCGAACAGGCACGGGATCAGGAACAGCACGTAGATCGTCGAGCTGATCATTCCGCCGAACGTGGGCGTGGCAATCGGCTGGGTGATGTCCATGCCGGCGCCGCTCG
The DNA here is from genome assembly GCA_035710305.1 of Vicinamibacterales bacterium. Lineage (GTDB taxonomy): Bacteria > Acidobacteriota > Vicinamibacteria > Vicinamibacterales > UBA2999 > Gp6-AA40. The sequence continues at coordinate 1,582 of DASTDQ010000380.1, forward strand.
CGAACATGATCGGCAGCAGGCCCAGCACCGTCGTGGCCACGGTCATCAGCTTGGGCCTCAGCCGCGCGACCGAACCCTCGATGACGGCGTCCACGTACGACTGCCCGGCGGGCCGGTTCGCCAGCGCCTCGCGGATGAACTCGATCATGATGATGCCCGTCTGGATCGCGACGGCGAACAGCGAGACGTAGCCGATGATCACCGCCGTGGTCATCGTGAACCCCCACTGCCACTGCAGGAGCACGCCGCCGACCAGCGCAAACGGGGCCGACAGCATGATGAGCGAGCTGTCGGCGACCGATCGGAACGCCATGAGCAGCAACGCGAACATGATGACGAGCGTCACCGGAACGACGACCTGCAGCTTCGATCGGGCCTCCTCGGCGAACTGGTACGACCCGGTCCACTCCGTCGAATACCCGGCGGGCATCGGCAGGTTCGCCTGCAGGTGCTGCCGCGCGCGCTCCACGTATTCCGGCCCCGTGACGCCCCGCGGATACACGAAGACGTAGCCGGCCGGCTCGCCGTTGTCGTTGCGGATCATTTCCGGCGCTTCGCGCACGCCGACGTCGGCAATCTCGCTGAGCGCCACCGAGCGCCCATCCTGCGTGATGACCGGCGTGTTCCGGACTTTCTCCAGCGTGTCGATGTATTCCGGGGAGTACTGAATGGCGAGCGGCACCACCGTCTGATCGGGCTGCCTGATGCTGACGAGGTTGTCGCCGCCGATCGCGAACCGCACCGTCGGCAGCGCTTCGTCCACGGTCACGCCCTGCGCGGCCATCCTCACGAGATCGAGGCGCGCGTCCACGAAGTAGCCCTGCGAGATCCGCTCGGCGAAGACCGACTGGGTGGCCGGGAGATCGCGCAGGAGCCGCTCGACCTCCTGTGCGATCTCCTGGACGGTCGCCAGGTCCTTTCCCTTGACCTTGATGCCGACCGGCGTCTGGATCCCCGTGCTCTGCATGACGACGCGCGTGCCGATCGGCTGACTCCAGCTGTTGGCGTAGCCGACGATCTGCATCGCGTCGTTCATCTCGGCGATCAGCTTGTCCTTGGTCATCCCCGGCCGCCACTCCGACCTCGGCTTCAGCGTGACCGTCGTCTCGATCATCTCGACCGGCGCCGGGTCGGTCGCCGTATCGGCGCGGCCCAACTTGCCGAACACGCGCTCGACCTCCGGGAACGACTTCAGCTTCCGGTCCATCTGCTGGACGATCCAGCCGGCCTCGCGCGATGGCAGTCCCGGCAGCGTTGTCGGCATGTACAGGATCGAGCCCTCCTCCATTTCGGGCATGTAGTCCTTCTGGAAGCGGGCCATCAGGACGATCGCCAGAACGAGCAGCACCATGCTGCCCCCGACAAACGCGTAGCGGTTGCGAATCGTCCGCCCGAGCATCGCGCGGTACGCGCGGACGAACGCGCTCTCGCGCCCGTCGGACGGCGCCGGCACCCGCGCCTTGAACACCCACACGATCACGACGGGCAGCAGGACGAGCGTCAGCAGCGTCGAGAACGCCATCGCGAACGTCTTGGTGAACGCCAACGGGTTGAAGAGGCGCCCCTCCCGCTCGCCGAGAAAGAAGATCGGCAGGAACGACGTCACGATGATGAGCATCGAGAAGAGCAGGGGCCGCGTCATCGTCGCCGTGGCGTGGACGATCACCCGCAGCTTCTCTCGCGCGTCGAGCGCCCCGCGCCTGGCGAGCTGCGCCGTGCAGTTCTCGACGATGACGATGGTCGCGTCGGCCATCTCGCCGATGGCGATGGCCAGTCCCGCCAGCGAGAAGAGATTGATGGTCTGGTCGAACGCCGTGAGCGGCAGAGCGGTGAACAGCGTGCCGAGGAGCAGCACGCACACCGGAGCGGCGGCCGCGCGCAGGTTCCGCAGCGCCACGGCGATCACGAGGATCACCACGACGAGCTCGTACGCGATCGCCCGGAAGAAGTTCGTCAGCGTGTCCCAGATCAGGGCCGACCGGTTGTAGGTCGGGACGACCTCGACGCCGTCGGGGAGCGACGGTTTCAGTGCCTCCAGCCTCTGCAGGAGCGTCCGCGTGACCGCGAGGACGTTGTGCCCCTGTTCCATGATCGCGATGCCGCCGACGACTTCTCCCTCGCCGTCGAGGTCGGCGATTCCGCGCCTGAGGTCGTAGCCGACCTGGACGAATCCGACGTCCTTGAGCTGGACGGGCTGCCCCGCGCGGTCGCGGCCGAGCACGAGGAACTCGAGCGTGTCGATGCTCTCGCTGCCGACGCCGCCCCGGAGCTGATACTCGCGGTTGGTGACCTCGATCGTGCGGCCGCCCGCTTCCTGGAACGCGCCCTGGACGGCGCCGAGGACTGTCGTGAGAGACAGGCCCCGCTCCTTCAGGAGCGGCGGAAACAGTTTCACCTGGTACTGCTTCTCCAGCCCGCCGACCGAGGCGACCTCGGCCACGCCGGGCGCGGCCTGCAGCGCCCGCTCGACGACGCTTTCGTTCAGCAGCCGCAGCTCGCGCAGGTCGTGCGCGTGCTGCTTGTCTACCAGTGCGTACTGGAAGATCCACCCCATGCTGCTCGCGTTGGGGCCGATGCTGACCGCGGCATCGGACGGCAGCTGGGCCCGCACGGCGCTGAGGCGATCGGCGACGAACTGCCGCACGGCCGCGCGTCGGGCCGGGTCGTTCAGGATGACGTAGACGAACGAGTACCCCATGTGCGAGGTACCCCGGATCGCGCGCACGTCGGGCGATCCGCCGAGCGCACGGATCACCGGCTCGGTGACCTCGGTCTCGATCACCTGCGGGCTTCGCGGCCACTTCACGTAGACGATGACCTGGGGATCGGAGATGTCGGGAATCGCATCGAGCGACGCGGTCCGGATCGCGTAGACGCTGAGCGCCGCGAGCGCCGCGGCCACTGTCACCACGATCCAGCGGAAGCGGATGACGAGCTCGATGATCGACGTGATCATGTCGTTCGCACTTCTCTCTTCTCGCTTCTCAGTTCGTGTTCAGT
>DASTDQ010000381.1:0-11092 GCA_035710305.1 Vicinamibacterales bacterium
GGATCGCGGATCCCGATCTTCAAGTCGCTCTTCGCCGACATCGGCGACGAACAGTCCATTTCGGCGAGCCTCAGCACGTTCTCGGCTCACGTGACGAACCTCGTCTCCATGGACCGTGATCTCGCCCTTCCCGCCCTCGTGCTGCTCGACGAGGTCGGGGCGGGCACCGATCCCGTTGAAGGGGGCGCGCTCGGCATCGCCGTCATCGATCATTTCAGGCGGCGCGGCGCGCACCTGGTGGCGACCACGCATTACGATTCGCTGAAGTCGTACGCATCGACCACGGACGGCGTGGCGGGCGCGGCGTTCGGATTCAACCCCGAGACGTTCGCGCCGACCTACCGGCTCCTCTACGGGTCCCCCGGACGCAGCCTGGCGATCGAGATTGCCGCGCGGCTGGGCATGCCTCCGAGCGTCATCGCGGCGGCGCGCGAAAACCTCAGCGACCGCGAGAAGCAGCTGGCCGAACACCTGGCCCGAATCGACGACGAGATGCGGCGGCTCGAGGCCGAGCATCGAGCGGTGGCCAGGGAGCGCGCGACGGTCAGCGAGACCGAACGGCACCTCAGGGCGCGCGAGGAGTCGGTGCGCGAGAGGGAGAACACCTACAAGCGCCGGCTCGATGCCAAGCTCGATGAGCAGCTCCGCCTGGGCCGGCGCGAGATCGACACGATCATCGAAGGTCTCAAGGCAAAGACGGCGGAGCTGTCGGAGCAGGCGGAGCGGCGCATCCGGCTCAACACGGGCGACGCGGGCGCCGTCAAGGCCGCCGCCCGGGCGGCGATCGAGCGCGTGGTGTCGCGGCTCAAGACGGGACCGGACCTGCCGGAGTCGGCGTCTCACCCTTCAGCGCGCGACCATCGAGCCAGGATCGAACCCGGAATGAGAGTCGTGGTGGGGGCTCTCGGCTTCGAGGGCGTCGTCGTCGAGATTCACGGCAAGCAGGCGGAAATCGACGTGAAGGGCAAGCGGCTGCGCGCCGCGGTTCAGGATCTTCGCCCGGCCGGCGCGGGCGGCGGCGCTCCCGCCCGGCCGTCGGTGCGCGTGAACGTGGACCTTCAGCCCCGCCAGGGATCGCTCTCGGAAGTCAACGTGATCGGCTGTACCGTGGATGAAGCGATCGCGCGCGTCGAAAAATTCCTGGACGATTCGACGGTGAGCGATCAGCAGATCGTGCGTATCATTCACGGTCACGGCACGGGCCAGCTGCGCCGCGGCCTCGCGGGGTTCCTGAAAGAGCATCCGCTCGTCGCAAAATTCCAGGCGGCTCCGACGGACCAGGGTGGATCGGGAGTGACGGTGGTGGAGTTGAAGGACTGACGAGTTTTGAGTCTTGAGTTTTGAGTCTCGAGTTTTGAGTTCCATGGCCCTGTACCCCCAGTCTTTCATCGAGGACCTCAAACACCACGCCGACATCGTCGTGGTGATCCAGGACTACGTGTCGCTCAAGAAGGCGGGCACGAGCTACAAGGGCCTGTGCCCGTTTCACGGCGAGAAGACGCCGTCGTTCCACGTCAATCGGGACAAGGGTTTCTTTCACTGCTTCGGGTGCGGCGTCGGCGGCGACGTGTTCAAGTTTCTCGAGCTGCACGAGAAGGTCGGATTTCAGGACGCCGTGAAGCAGCTCGCGCAACGGTTCGGCCTGACGCTTCCCGAACTCGAACAGAGCGACGAGCAGCGCGCGAGCGCCGCCGAGCGCGAGTCGCTCCTCAAGATCCACGAGGCTGCCGCCGCCTGGTTTCGCGAGCAGCTGTTGTCGCCGGCAGGCGTGCGGATCCGGCGTCAGATCGCCGGCCGCGGCGTCACCGATGCCACCTCCGAAGCGATGGGACTCGGGTTTGCGCCGCCTTCACGCGACGCGTTGATGCAGAGGCTGACGACGCAGGGGTTCAGCGACGGGCTCCTGATTCGCTCGGGGCTCGTGACCAGGCGCGACGACGGCAGCATCGTGGATCGGTTCAGGAACCGCCTGATCATTCCGATCCGCCGCGACACCGGATCGGTCATCGCCTTCGGAGGGCGCGCGGTGGACGCCGACCAGCAGCCGAAGTACCTGAACTCGCCCGAGACGCCGATCTACACGAAGGGCCGGACGCTGTACGGGCTGGATCTCAGCAAGGCGGCGATCCGCGAACGGGGGTTTGCCGTGCTCGTCGAGGGCTACTTCGATTTCGGCCAGGTGCATCAGGCGGGCTTCCCGGCTGTGGCCTCCTGCGGGACGGCGCTGACGCCGCAGCAGGTTCAGCAGCTGCGGCGGTTCACGTCGAGGGTCGTGCTCAGCTTCGACCCTGATGCGGCGGGCCAGGGCGCCACCGAAAAATCGTGCGAGCTGTTCGTCGCGGAGGGCTTCGACGTCAACGTGGCGGTGCTGCCGTCGGGCCAGGATCCGGACGCATACATCAGGTCGAACGGACCGGCCGGTTACGGTGAACGACTGAAGCAGTCCAAGTCGTATCTGGAGTATCTGCTGGACCGGGCGAGCGCCGGTCATGACTTGAACTCCGATGAGGGCAGGGTGAGATTCCTGGCGGCCATGCTCCCGACCGCTGCGCGGATTCCGGACGCCGCGATGCGGGACCGGTTTGCGGACCGCCTGGCGTTCAAGGCCAACGTGACCGACGAAGTGGTCCGGGCCAAGATTCGGGAGGCGGCCGTCCAGCGGCAGACCACCATTTCGGCCAATGCCCTGCCGAGTGTGGGGCGCGTCACCAAGGCCGAAAAAGGGCTGATTTGGTGGCTCGTTCACGACCCTGGTCCCGCCCTGACGGCGCTCGATGAGCTCAATCCGTCGGATTTCGAGGCGCTGGCGGCCGGATCGGTGCTGGATCTCGCGCGAAAACTGAACGAAAATAGAGGTTTCTCTCCTTCTGTGCTGCTCGAGCGTCTAAACATGGTGGAGGCCCAGGTGGTCACCGCAATTGCGAGTGAGCCGGAGCCGCCCGCCCTGTCGCTCAGTTTCTGCGTACGCGAGCTTCGCCGCGGTCGATACGAGCGCGAGCGGGCCGCCGTGCAGCGCGAGATTGCCGAGCTCCAGACCAGGGGGGCGGCCAGCGGAGTGGAACTGGATGCCTTGCTCGTGCGCAAGGGCGACCTCGGCCGGCTCATACAGGCGCTCGTGTTATCGGAGGACTGACCTTGTCGATTGAAGAGAAATACGACGAAGTACGACAGCTGATCACAGTCGGCAAGGAAAAGGGCTACCTGCTCTACGACGAGGTCAACGAACTGCTCCCCTCCGAGATCACATCGTCGGAAGAGCTCGACGACCTCTTCAACGCCTTCGGCAGCGCGGGCATCGAGGTCGTCGACTCCGACAAGGCGTACCGCGGCGACAAGGATTTCGATCGCGAAGGATCGGGCGACGAGCCGGAGCTCGACCTGACGCCGGGCGCGCTCGACAAGACCAACGACCCGGTCCGCATGTACCTGCGGGAGATGGGCACCGTGCCGCTGCTGACGCGCGAGGGCGAGGTTGCCATCGCCAAGCGCATCGAACGCGGCAAGCTCGCCGTGATCAAGTCGATCTCGCGCACGCCGACGATCGCCAAGCGCATCCTCATCATGGGCGATCAGCTGCGCGCGGGCGAGCGCACGATCCGCGAGCTGGTGATCTTCAGTGACGAGGAGATCACCGACGAAGTGATCCAGGAGCGGGCGGTCGAAGTCCTCGGCCAGATCGAGGCCGTGCGCAAGGCGCGGGGCAACTACCTCAAGCTGGGGGAGAAGCTCGACGAGGTCACGAAGAAGGACAAGCGCCGGTTCCGCCGGGCGCGGCTGAAGACGATGCGGGCGTGGGTCGAAGTGTCGCGCCGCATCCGCGACATCGAGTTCACCGAATCGATCAAGCGGCGGCTCGTGGACGAGGTGAAGGACGCGGTTGACGCCGTCCAGAAGGTCCAGCGCGAGGCCGAGCACCTCGACAAGCAGATCAGCCCGCGGGTGAAGCTGAAGGGACCCAGGCTCAGGGAGGAAGAGAAGAAGGCGCTCCAGAAGCGGTTGAAGGACATCCGCGTCCAGGTCAAGCAGATGATCGACGACCTGGAGGAGACGCCCGAGCGGCTGCGGCGCACGATCGAGGTGATTCAGCGAGGCGAGGCGCAGGCCGAGCAGGCCAAGAAGGAGCTGGTCGAAGCCAACCTCCGGCTCGTAGTCTCGATTGCGAAGAAGTATACGAACCGCGGCCTTCAGTTCCTGGACCTGATTCAGGAAGGCAACATCGGCCTCATGAAGGCGGTGGACAAGTTCGAGTACCGGCGCGGGTACAAGTTCTCGACCTACGCCACGTGGTGGATCCGGCAGGCGATCACGCGCGCCATCGCCGATCAGGCGCGGACGATCCGGATCCCGGTCCACATGATCGAGACGATCAACAAGCTGATTCGTACCTCGCGGGCGCTCGTGCAGGAGCTCGGCAGGGAGCCGACCTCCGAGGAGATCGCCAAGCGAATGGACATCCCGGTGGCCAAGGTCCGGAAGGTGCTCAAGATCGCGCAGGAGCCGATCTCGCTGGAGACGCCGATCGGCGAGGAGGAAGACTCGCACCTTGGCGACTTCATCGAGGACCGGAACATCGTGTCCCCGGCCGAAGCGGTCATCAACCTGAACCTCAAGGAGCAGACCGAGGCGGTGCTGAAGACGCTCACGCCCCGGGAGGAAAAGGTCATCAAGATGCGGTTCGGCGTCGGCGACGGCAGCGAGCACACGCTCGAAGAGGTCGGTCAGAACTTCGCGGTGACCCGCGAGCGCATACGGCAGATCGAAGCCAAAGCGCTCCGGAAGCTGCGGCACCCCTCGCGATCGCGTAAGCTGAAGGCCTTTCTCGAAGGCAGAACGTAACCCGGAGGCGGTGGGGCTTGCCCCGCCGTAGCCGCAAAGCGGCGAAGGCGGGCCCGTAGCTCAGTGGTTAGAGCGGCCGGCTCATAATCGGTTGGTCCCAGGTTCGAATCCTGGCGGGCCCACTCATTGCGATGCGTGATGTCCCCTGATCTCGAGCGTCTCATCAGGCTGCAGCACCTCGAAGCCGCCATCGCGGAGGCCAGGGCGGCCATCGCGCTGCACCCTCAGCGCCTCGCCGCGCTGGATGCCCGCCTTGACGAAGCCAGGCGGGCCGTCGATGACGTCAAGCAGCGCCTCAAGACCAATCACGACGCCCGCCTCGAGCTGGACAAGGGCATCGCGCTCTACCAGGGACGGCTGACCAAGTACAAGGACCAGCTGTCCGAGGTCAAGACCAACCGGGAATACCAGGCGATGCAGCACGAGATCGCCGCGGCGCAGAACGACCTCGGGGCCGTCGAAGAGAAGGTGCTCGTACGGATGATGGAGGGCGACGACCTGACGGCCACCGCCAAGCGGGCCGAGGCGGCGCTCGCGGCGGCAACCAAAGTCGTCGAAGCGGAGAAGAAGACGCTCGCCGAAGAGCTCGCGTCCACCGAGTCGTCGCTCGCCAAGGCCACGGAGGGCCGCGCGGCGCTCGCCAGGGAGATGGAACCGAGACTCGTCGCCCTGTTCGAGCAGGTGGCCAGAGTCCGGAAAGGCGTCGCGATCTGCGTCGCAACGAAGGACGGTCTCTGTTCGCTGTGCCACGTGCGGCTCAGGCCGTCGGTCTTCCAGCAGGTCCGCCACAACGACACGATCCTCCAGTGCGAGAGTTGCCAACGGGTGCTGTACTGGATCCCGCCGCCCTCGCCCGTCTCGCCCCCCGTCGTGCACGTGTGACCGCTCGACTCACCAACGTCAAAGCGCTCACGGTCATCCCGAGCGTAGTCGAGGGATGACCCAGCCCTCGTTGTTCGGATTAGAGACCGGGGGGTCCGCCGTCGCCAACATCGACGGCGGCTCCCGCGGCAACCCCGGGCCAGCGGGTTACGGAGTCCGCATCGAGCGTGAAGACGGCACGCTCGTCGACTTGAAGCAGTCGCTTAGCGCGTGCACGAACAACGTCGCTGAGTACAGCGGGCTTCTCGCTGCACTGCGCTGGGCGGCCGATCACGGCGTCACCACGCTCCGCGTGCGATCCGATTCGGAGCTGCTCGTCAAGCAGATGAAAGGCGAGTACCGGGTGAAGAACCCCGGGCTGCAGCCGCTCTACGAGGAGGCGAGAGCGCTTGCTCGCCGCATCGGACGCGTGACGTTCGAGCACGTCCGCCGCGAGTTCAACAAGGACGCCGACCGGCTCGCGAACGAGGCGATGGACGAGGCGGAGACTTCGCCGTAATTCAGAAAGTACAGTCACTTCGTGTGCTTGGCGCGAGTGGTCACATAGAGATCGAAACCGCCAACCCCGCCGGTGCGATTCGACACGAAGTACAGCGTTTCTCTGTCTGAGGTGATTTCCGGATCTCCGTCTATAGCAAGGCTGTTTACCAGCGGCCCCAGGTTGGTGGGCTCCGACCACGCATCGGACACCGTATCGCGAGTGGCTGTCCACAAGTTGAGGAGACCAAAGCTGCCGGGTCTGTTCGACTGGAAGAACACTTCGAGCCCGTCGAATCTCACGGATGGGCTTCGGTCAAGTGCGGTGCTGTCGAGCTCCACAACTGGTCTCGCCGGCCCGAACGTCCCATCCGGCAGCAGATCGCTGACATAGATTCCGTCCGTTGCGTTCGAGAAGAAAAGCTGCGGTACACCGACATCATCGTTTTCAAAGAAATTCGGGTTCTGCTCGTTGCCGGGAGAATTGATGCCGGAACCCGCGTTCACTGGAGGCTGCCAGCCGAAGTCGTCGCGGACAATCGCGCGGTAGGACACCCAGATGTCCCCGGATCCGAAACCGGGGCGCCCACTGGTGAAGAAGAGCCAGTGCCCGTCACGCGACAAGCTAGGCTGAAAGTCGCCAAAGATCGTGTTGACGACCGGGCCGAGGTTGGTCGGAGGGCCCCACGACTCTCCCACGCTGTTGCGTTGGGACACCCAGATGTCGTTCCCGCCAAGTCCATCGGGCCTGGTGGAGCTGAAGTACAAACTCAGTTGGTCCTTGGACACGGCGGGAGCTGTGTCACCGAACGCGGAATTGACGTTGGGCCCAAGGTTCACCGGTGCGGACCAGTCTGAGAAGTCGGGGGCCGCCGTCGGAGACGACACCGCGAGCAGCACGAAACCCATCGCCGTCAGGGCGAATCGTCGGGAAACCATGGGAACTACCCTCCTTGACGAGCTTCCGGCCGAGGTGCCAGAGTTCGCGATCTGGCGTCACTAGTGGAGCGCTTCAGCGAAACGTAAAGCGGGCCGCCCGTCGGTTGGCCCGCGAAATCGGCGTCGCAGGGCTGTCCGACTCGCTGCGGGTTCAGTTGATCCAGTCCACTAGTAGACGCGGGAGATCTGGTTTGGGTGTGTCACGCGCGGGACAGATGGAGCGCTCACGAATGCCGGCGGCGTCGGCCGGACAGGTAACCGGTCTGCTGCAGGCGTGGGCCGCCGGACACCCGGAGGCGCAGGACCAGTTGCTGCCGCTCGTCTACCAGGAGCTTCGCCGGCGCGCCGCCGGCCATCTTCGCCGCGAGCGCAAGGACCACACACTCCAGCCCACGGCGCTCGTCCACGAAGCCTACCTGCGCCTGCTCGGCCAGCGCGCGGACTGGCAGAGCCGGACGCAGTTTTTCGCGCTCGCGTCGCGGATGATGCGCCGGATCCTCGTGGACCACGCCCGGGCCCGCGCCGCGTCGAAGCGTCCTGCCGAGGCGCTTCGCGTCGCGCTCGACGGCGACCTCATTGCCGTGGACCCACGGGACTGCGATCTCCTGCTCCTGGATCAGGCGCTGTCCGAGCTGACCGATCTCGACCAGCGCCAAGGCAGCATCGTCGAACTGTGCTACTTCGGCGGCCTCACTGAAGACGAAGTGGCCGACGCCATGTCTCTCTCGCGATCGACGGTCGCGAGAGAGATGAGGAGCGCGAAGGCGTGGCTTTACCGCCGCATGACGGCGGGTCCGGCACAGGAAACGACGTGAGCGACGCCGATCGCTGGAAGCGGATCAAAGAGATCTTCGACGCGGCCGTAGCCGCTCCGGTCGAGGACCGTGCGGCAGTCGTGCGCGATGTGTGCGGGGGGGATCGCGCGCTCGAGGCCGAGGTGGAATCGCTGCTGGTCGCCGATGTCGCTGATGGTCCGGTGCTGAGACAGCCGGCCGACAAAGACCTGCGCGAACGCGTCTTCGAGGCGATCGCGGACGTCTTCCAGAACGGGACCCGTACGCTCAGGCAAGGCGATGGACTGGGGACCTACGAGATCATCGGTTTCCTCGGCGCGGGCGGCATGGGCCGCGTCTATCGCGCGCGGGACACGACGCTCGGACGCGACGTCGCGCTCAAGATCCTGCCGGAGTTCCTGCTGGCCGACCCCGACCGGCGCGCGCGTTTCGACCGCGAAGCGCGCCTGCTGGCCTCGCTCAACCATCCGAACATCGGCGCCATCTACGGCGTTCACGAAAGCGCCCCCTCGCCGGGCACGGGCCTCACGGTCAAGACGCTCGTGCTGGAACTGGTAGAGGGCGAGACGCTGGCCGACCGCATCTCCGTGCAGACGGATCCACGACGAGGGCTGCCCATCGATGAAGTCGTCAGCATCGCGAGCCAGGTGATCGAGGCGCTCGAGGCGGCGCACGAGCGCGGCATCGTGCATCGCGACCTCAAGCCGGCCAACATCAAGATCACGCCGGAGGGGCGCGTCAAGGTGCTCGACTTCGGCCTTGCCCGAGCCGTGGGCGGCACCGGTTCGCAGATGGCGGACTCACCGACGATCACCATCGGTGGCACCCAGGGCGGCCTGCTGATGGGTACGGCCCCGTACATGAGCCCCGAGCAGGCGCGCGGCAAGGTGGTCGACCGGCGCACGGACATCTGGGCGTTCGGGTGCGTGCTTTACGAGATGCTGACCGGCCATCAGGCGTTCGGCGAGGAGGATGTGCAAGGCACCCTGGCACGTGTGATCGAGCGCGAGCCCGACTATGGCCGACTGGCGGCCGATGTGCCTTCCGGTTTCCGACCCATCCTCAGGCGGTGCCTCAGTAAAGACTTGAAGAAGCGGTACCGCGACATCGGCGACGTGCTTCTGGAGCTGCACGACGCGCTCGAAGACCAGAACGCCAACGCCGTCTCGCATCCCGCCCCGGCCAGGAACCGGCTCGTGTGGGCATCGTGGCTCGTTTCGGCCGCACTGGCCGCCGGTATTCTTGCGCTCCTGGTCGGGCGACAGCGCTCGGATCCACCGGACCCGCCAGCCCGAGTTGAGTTCACGGTGCCCTTCGCTGGCGCGATAGACGACGAAATCGCGATTTCGCCGGACGGTCGCCATGTGGTTGCCGAGGTCCAGGGGCGCGGACTCTTCGTGCGCAACGTCTCCAGCGCTTCGGTCCGATTCGTCACCGGAACAGAAGGTGACGCGACAACACCGGTGATCTCGCCCGATGGTCTATGGATTGCCTACGTCGATCAGGTCTCGAACGAGCTCCGCCGCATTCCGCTTGCTGGCGGGCATCCGACGACGATCCTGAAGAACAAGGCCGGCTCGTTTGGTATGGCGTGGGGCCCGGACGGCACGATCGTGTACGCGGATCTGACGATGGGGCTGCACGGCATTCAGATTGCCGGCGGTACGCCGGAGACGCTCACCGAGGTGAACCATGCAGCGCAGGAAGAGGCGCACTGGCTGCCCGAGTTCCTGCCGGGCGGCCGCCGCGTTCTGTTCACGGTCCTGCGCACGCCCCTTGATAAGACGTCCATCGAGGTGCTCGACCTCGACACACGCGAACGCACGGTTGTCCTGACGTCTGCGTACCACGGAAGGTATCTGGCCTCCGGGCACCTCGCCTTCATGAGGGGCGAGACGTTGTGGGCGGTGCGGTTCGACGCGCGAACGCTTCGCACAACGGGTGAGCCGACACTGGTCGTGGAAGGCGTGGGTCTAGCCCTGGGGGAAGTTCGCGGTGCATTCGCCGTCTCGCAGAACGGCACGCTGGCCTACCTAACAGCCGCCGAGTGGAATCAGGAGTCGACCTTGGTGTGGGTGGATCGCAGCGGCGCAGAGCAACCGGCTGTGACAGAACCCGGCCTGTACTCCGCGCCTCGTCTGTCCGCCGACGGCGCTCGTCTCGCATTCGGCCGGATGGTGCGCGGCCGGAACGACATCTGGGTGACTGATCCGTCCCAGGCCGGCAACCTCGCTCGGATCACGGGAGATGAAACCGACGTGAGCCTCCCCCGCCCGCGGGGAGGCGCGGGAGGCACGGGCGCGACCTGGATGCCGGATGGTGACGAGTTGGTGTACGCGCTCCCGAGCCCTCGCAGCACCATCTATCGGCGCCGGTGGCAGGCAGGCGACCCGGCTGTGAGGATTCAGCCCAACGCCGGCGACGAGCGCCCGACCTCCGTCTCACCGGATGGCCGCACGCTCGCGTACAACAGGGTCACGACGACATGGGACATCTGGACACTGTCTCTGAACGGAAACCCTTCCCCTCGGCCCTTCAGGGCAACGAGCTACGACGAGGGCAACGCGGTTTTTTCGCCCAACGGAACGTGGATCGCCTATGAGAGCGAGGAAACCGGCGCGACAGAGATCTGGCTGGAGCCGTTCGCGCCTGGTGGTGGAGCGCGACGGCAGATCTCTCGCGGCGGTGCCCTCAATCCGCGATGGTCTGCCGACGGCCAACTGTTCTATCGGAGGGGACGGGCCCTCATGTCGGTACTCATCGATCCCGCCACCGGTGCGCCGCAGAGTTCCCGCGAGTTGTTCAGCGGGGATTACAGATTCGACTTCGACGTGTCTCCCGACGGCCGGCGGTTTCTGATGATCAAGCCTCTTCCTGGCGAAGACGGCGCCCGCGAGATCACGGTCGTTGTCAACTGGTTCGATGAGCTGAAGCGCCTCGTGCCCTAGCCGGCGCGAATGACTCCGAGCATCCGTCCCGCCTTCTCCCTCTCCTTCCGATACGAGGTGAGCACGTCGAGATGTATGGCGGTGCACAGACCCGACAGGTGAATCTGATCCTCGGGGACCCCGGCTAGCACCAGTTGATCGCGATTGGCGCCGGCGATGTCGAGGCGAAGTCCTGCCCGGGCCTGCGAGCCCCGCGGGGGGGGCGGCGACTGGAAC
>DASTDQ010000382.1:0-7581 GCA_035710305.1 Vicinamibacterales bacterium
GCGAGATCGATGGTCGTGCCCGTCACCGCAGCGCTGACCCACCAGGGCTGGCGCGCCTCCAGCCGGAAGCCGTCGAGGGTTTCGTGCAGTTCGACGGTCACCGACGCAGCCGTCGTCCCCAGCGCGCGCGACAACGACTCGTACGCGCGGCCGGCCAGCGCTTCGAGTTGATCCGCGCCGACGCTCGATCCCCGGGGAACGACCGCCGTGATTCGCTTGACGCGCGCGCGATCGGCCGGCGGTGGCGGCGGGGGTGCCGGCGCCGTGGCGTGGCCCAGGCTGCTGATCGTGAGATTCGGGTAGTACTGCGCGAGGATTGCCTCGGCGGACTCACCGCGGCGGGCCCTCCGGCCGGCGCCGATCACGCACATCCCGACGCCGTGGCCGTAGCCTCGCCCGGTGAAGCGGACGATGTTGCCGTCCCGGGCGAGCGAGAAGGCGGTGCTCCGAAAGCGCGTCGTGCCGAGCGCGTCGCGAAACGCGGTTGCGGCGATCGCGTCCGGGCGCAGTCCGGGCAGCCGCAGACGATCGACCCTTCCGGAGGGTGTGTGGCCGTCGATCTCGACGTCCCGCAAGGCCCCCCCGCCGAAGCCGGCCCTGGCGAGCGTCTCGCGCAGTTCGGCCAGCGTGAACTCGAGCGTCCACGGCACGTCCTCGGCGTGCACGTCGTCGTCCCTGACCACCTGCATGTACGGGAATGTCGCTCCCGGCCAGACCTGCGCGGCGCCTTCGGTGCGCCCTCCGCAGGAAGCAGAGTAGTACACCTCGGCCGGGGCACCGTCGATCGTCAGCACGCGGCCCGCCGTCGAGAGCGCCGCGCGGCGCGATCCCTCGTTGGCGGCACGAAGCACCTGGCAGTGGACGGTATCGCAGAGGTCGAAGCCTTCGCGCCGGTGGCGCCCCATCTGAACGATGGTGTAAGTGCGTATCGCCATCGCAAGCGCCTGCCGCGCCGCATCCGCCGCGTTCGGCTCGCCCTCGCCCGCCAGTACGCGAGCCACGTACAGCTCGAGCGGAATCCTCGAGACCTGGCCGTCTCCAGAGACCGCGCCAATGGCGACGGTCCGCCCGCCGCTGGCGTTCACGAGATCCGCGTCGGTGAGGTCTGTCTGGCCAGGCGCGCTCGCGATGAACTCCGGCCCGGCAAGATACGCCGCGGACAAGACCAGAGCGACGAGACACAGTCCTCGCAGGCTTTTCACAGACGCCTCTTGCACCCAGGGCGGCACCTGCACTGAATGACCTTTTCGCCGTCGGTGCAGTAGTCGTAGGTCAGCTCTTCACCCGGCTCGATACGGCGTCCGGCGCGAATCCAGATCTCGCGGCCGATGATTTGACTGTAACAGTTGGGCCTGCAGGCGTGATTGATGAACCGGGCAACGTTTCCGCCGACCATCGCGTCGCGGACCCAGCGGCGATTCACCGTGAAACACCAGATCTCGCCGCGTTCGAGGTAGATCGTCTCGCGCCTGAAGCTCTCCTTGTGGTCGATGAGTTCGCCGTTGTAGGTGACGATGCGCCGGTTCTTGTTGATGGGCTCGAGCGCGAAGACGCCCCACCCGTGCAGCTTCGACTTGCGCCGCGCGATTCGCGGCAACTGCGGCTCTCCGATCATGTGTATGAAGAATAGATCATAATGAGGGTCACATGAGCTCGACTGGCACTGGCGTTCGCACAAGAGATGTCTTCCAGGCGTGGGGCCGTATTCTTGCCGGCCACCGGCCAAACCTCTCGATCGAGATCACCAAGGAATGTCCGCTGCGATGCCCGGGCTGCTACGCGTACGGCGACGAGCATCTCGGCGGGGGCGTCACGCTGCGAGGCTTGTCCGATTACACGGGCGAGCAGCTGGTGTCTCGGTTCATGGCGCTCATCGATCGGCACGGGCCGGTGCACGTCTCGATCGTCGGCGGCGAGCCGCTCGTGCGGTTTCGCGAGCTGAACACCATCCTCCCCGAGCTGGCGCGGCGCGGCGTCCACACGCAGGTCGTCACGAGCGCCGTGCGCCCGATTCCGCGCGAGTGGATCGGCCTGCCTCACCTGCAGGTGTGCGTGTCGATCGACGGTCTGCCGGCGGAGCACGATGTGCGGCGGGCACCGGCGACCTACGAGCGGATCCTCAAGCACATCGACGGGCATCAGATCACCGTCCACTGCACGGTGACACGACAGCAAGCGAGGCGGGACGGCTACGTCGAGGAGTTCGTGAGCTACTGGCAGGCTAACCCGAACACGCGGCTGATCTGGATCAGCCTCTACACGCCCCAGATCGGTGAGCTGTCGGCTGAGCGCCTCACGAAGGCCGACCGCGAGCGCGTGATCGCCGAGATCGGACGGATTCGCACGCGCTACCCCAAGCTGCAGATGCGCGACGGCATGCTGAAGGCGCTTGCCGCACCACCGGCGTCGCCCGACCAGTGCCTCTTCGCCCAGTCGACCGAGTGCTTCTCCTCCGATTTCGAGCACCGGATCACGCCGTGCCAGTTCGGCGGCAACCCCGACTGCCAGAACTGCGGGTGCCTGGCCTCTGCCGGGCTCGAATCGATGGCGCAGCATCGTCTGCCCGGCGGGATTTCCATCGGGAGAATCTTCTATGCGTCTCTCGCGGTGGGCCAGACCGTCGCGCGCGTCCGGCAGGGCATGGCGTAGCCGCCGGCCACTACTGACACTGGCCCTCGTCGCGTCGTGCAGCGCGTGCGCGACGCTGCCCGCCGTCACGGCTCCATCGCCGGCCGACGTCGCCCGCCTCCCGCGCCTTGGCAGCAGCCTGCCGCACGCCGATGGTTCAGTCAGGTTCCTCGTCATCGGCGATTCGGGCACGGGCGGGCGCGAGCAGTACGACGTCGCCACGGTCATCGCCCGCGCGCACGCAACCTTCCCGTTCACGTTTGCCCTGATGCTGGGCGACAACCTGTACGGCCTCGAGGGTGCCGGCGCGCGCGTGAACAAGTTCGAGAAGCCCTACAAGCCGCTGCTCGACGCCGGGGTCACCTTCCATGCCGCGCTCGGCAACCACGACAACCCGAACCAGCGCCTCTATCCGCCGTTCGGGATGAACGGCAAGCGCTACTACTCGTTCAGGCGGGCGAGCGTGGAGTTCTTCGTGCTCGACAGCACCGGCATGACGCCGGAACAGGTCAGTTGGCTGGCGCTGGCGCTTCACGGATCGGACGCGCCGTGGAAGATCGCGTACTTTCATCACCCGCTGTACTCATCGGGAGAAAAGCACGGATCGGAAGAAGCGCTTCGCGCGATCGTCGAGCCGCTGTTCCTCGAACACGGCGTGGACGTGGTGTTCGCGGGCCACGAGCATTTCTACGAGCGCCTGAAGCCACAGCAGGGAATTACCCATTTCATCCAGGGAGGCGCGGCCAAGCTGCGCAAGGGCAACATCCTCCCGAACTCGCCGTTGACGGCGCGCGGCTTCGATACCGACCGGTCCTTCACGCTGGTCGAGGTCGCGGGCGACGAGATGTTCTTCGAAACCATCTCGCGCGTGGGCGACGTGATCGATTCGGGCGTCGTCCGGCGGCGGGAGGCTCCGTAACCCCGGTATACTTGCGTACGCTCGATGCCCCACGGTTCCGGCGCTGACGATTCCGACCTGCACGCTCCGAGCCTTGCGCACGTCGTCGACCAGTTGGCGCACCTGCTGCCCGCGCAGGGTCCGATCAGCATCTTCATCCATCACAACACGCTGCACGCGTTCGAGGATCTGCCCTTCGAAACTGCCGTCGAGCGCGCGGCCGGACGGTTCGGGTGCCAACCGTTCCTCTCTGAAGAGCGCTACCGCGCGAAGGTCGCCGCGGGGCGCATCCTTGCCAGAGACGTCGAATCACTCCTGGCCGACGACTTGGGCCAGGGCGGCGCCGAGGATGTGGCCGGCGTGGGAACGCGTCTCGACCTGTGGCGACGAATCGTGCTGCATGGCATTCCGGCCGCCACCGGGCGGGCACTGTCGTGGATCCTCGAAGAAACCGCCGCGCTATCGCGTTTTCGCAGGGATCTCCCGCGCGACGCTCGATCGGCCCCTTCGGCTGTGACCGATCTCGACGAGGACAGGACCATCGAACGGACGGCCGTACGGCACTTGTGGGAGGCATGTCTCGGAGCGGTCGGACGCGCGGGCCCCGCGCACGCTATCGACGAGGTACCACTCGTGCGGCACCGGGATCTGCTGCTGGCAGCGGCGGGCATCGACACCGACCAGTGGATCCATCCTCCTTTGATCCGCTTCATCGCCGGTTACCTCGACCAGGGCCTCGCCTACTGGGTCATGCCCGCACGAGACCGCGGTGTTCACGGCTGCTTCCTCGATCTGTATGGGACCTCGCTTGCCGCCCAGTGTGGTCCATGGGCCCGAGCCCTTCCCGCCTTGATCGCGGACGATCGGCGATGTGAACGGGACGAGCTGACCTCGCTCGAACACTCTCTCGCAGAGATTGGCGTCTCATCCGACGAATGGACCGATTACCTGACCTCCACCCTCCTCGCGCTGCGAGGCTGGGCCGGGATGGTGCGCCAGATCGAGGAGCGCCCCGATCGCGTGCCGGCACGAGAGCTTCCAGCCACGCTTGCCGGGTACCTGACGGTGCGTCTCTTGTTCGAGCGCGCGGCGCTCGTGTACGCAGCCAGGCAGATCGGCTTCGACGGACCGCTCCCGTTACTCCGGTCGTTCCTGCGAGCGCGCGTCCCGCGCTCTCCCGTGCCGACGGATCAGGAGCGGGCGTGGCCGCTGTTTCATGTGGCGCAGCTCAGCGGCCTCGACGCCTCGATCGTCTTGCAGTGGACGGCGCACGACGTGGAAGAGATCGAGTCCGAACTGCGGGTGCTCGACGGCGTACGACAGCGCCAGATTCTGCATCGAGCCTACGAACGCGCGCTGCGCTATCGCCTGTATGACGCCCTCATCCGCCACCCGCCGCGCCAACCGCCGGCCTCGCCCGCGTTCCAGGCGGTGTTCTGCATCGACGAGCGAGAGGAGTCGTTCCGGCGTCATCTCGAGGAGATCGACCCGGCGGTTGAGACGTTCGGGACCCCCGGCTTCTTCCGCGTGGCCATGTACCATCAGAGCGCGAGCGACGCGCATCCCCGACCGCTCTGCCCTGTCGTCATTCGTCCCGAGCACTACGTACCGGAAATCGAGCAGGACGCCGATGCCTTCGTGCGGCGATCCCTGCGCGTCCAGCGGCGCGCGGCAGGCTTCCTCGGCTACAACGTCCACATGGGGAGCCGGATGCTGGTCCGCGGAGCGCTCCTGACGACGGTGTTCGGCGGGTTGATGCTCGTCCCCTTGATCCTTCGTGTCGTCTTCCCGTGGCTCGCGTCGCGGTGGGGTCGAGTTGGTGACACGGCGCCTGCCAGGACACGACTTCGCCTGGAACGGGACGAGACGCGCCCACCCGTCGGGAAACATGTCGGGTTCACGGTCACGGAGATGACGCGCATCGTTCACAACGTCCTCGAAGAGATCGGGATCGCCGGCCGCCTGTCGCCTCTCGTACTCGTCGTCGGACACGGATCGATCAGCCTCAACAATCCGCATGAATCGGCTCACGATTGCGGCGCCTGCGGAGGCGGGCGCGGGGGGCCGAATGCCCGCGCCTTCGCACAGATGGCCAACGATCCGCGGGTGCGGCGCCAGCTCGCTGCCGACGGGCTCGCAATCGAATCGTCCACGTGGTTTGTCGGGGCCGAGCGCAACACCTGCAACAACACCGTCACCTTCTTCGACGAGGATCTGGTCCCTGTCCACCTTCAGCCGGTGCTCGGTCGAGCCCGTGAGGCGTTCGAGGCGACGCGACGACAGGAGGCGCACGAGCGGTGCAGGCGTTTCGACGCGGTGCCGAGCTGGTACCCGCCGCTGGCCGCGCTGGCTCACGTCGAGGGACGGGCCGCGGATCTGGCGCAGCCTCGCCCGGAGTACGGCCACGCGACCAACGCGTACTGCGTCATCGGCCGGCGTGCGCGCACGTCCGGGCTGTTCCTCGACCGCCGCGCTTTTCTGGTCTCCTACGATCCGACCTCCGACGAGGATGGGGCGATCCTGTCGCGGGTGATGGCCGCCGTCGTGCCGGTCGTGGCCGGTATCAGTCTCGAGTACTACTTCAGCTACGTCGATCCGGCCGGCTACGGATGCGGAACCAAGCTGCCGCACAACGTCACGTCGCTGCTCGGCGTCATGGACGGCGCACAAAGCGATCTGCGGACGGGATTGCCGTGGCAGATGGTCGAGATTCACGAGGCCACGCGACTGGCGATCGTCGTCGAAGCCAGCCGCGACCGCCTTCTTCGCGCCGTCCAGGCCAATCCGTCGATCGAGCGGCTCGTCCGCAACCGCTGGATCTGGCTCGCCTGTCTCGACATGCACACCGACGCGTTGTGGGAGCTGCGATCGGGCGGGTTCGTCGCGCACAAGCCGGAGCACTCGTTGCCGACCGTCGCCGGCGAGTCGGCGACCTGGTACGAGGGCAAGCGCGGGTTTCTGCCGCCCGTGGCCATCGTCCGGGAGCCGTTGCCGGCACAGGTCGCCCGCGCCCGGCATGGGGACGTCCGCGCGTGACCTGGATGACCTCGCTCGAGGCGCTGATGCTCGCAGGCGTCGGGCCACCGGCGGTGCTGCTCGCCGTACTCGGCGGCGCCTCGCTGCTCAACCGGCCCGTGCCAGAGCGATGGACCGGCCGGCTCGCGGCGGCCGCAATGGCGATCTCGTGTACCGCCTTCTGCGTGGCCCTCCTGCTGTACGCGACGACCAGGACGGGAGGGATGGTCCTCTACGGCTCCTGGTCGACCTCTCACGCAGGCGGGATCGCAATCGAGTTCCTCCTCGATGGGACCTCTCTGGGGTTCGCCGCGCTCACGTCGGCGATCGCGGGCGTCGTGGCCGCTTTCTCGAACCGGTATCTGCACCGCGAGCCTGGCTACAACCGCTACTTCTTCCTGTTGGCGATGTTCGTGACGGGCATGCTGCTCGTGGCGCTTGCCGGCAACATGGAAGTCCTCTTCGCCGGCTGGGAACTGGTGGGCCTCAGCTCGGCGCTGCTGGTGGCGTTCTTTCACGAGCGGCCCGCTCCGGTCACCAACGCACTCCGCGTGTTCACGGTCTACAGAATCAGCGACGCGGCGATGCTGTCGGCGGCCGTGCTGCTGCACCACGTCGCCGGCAGCGGCAGCCTTGCGCTGCTCTTCGGAGGCGCGGACGCGGCGTCGACAGCGGGACTGACCGGAACCGACGCGACGATGATCGCCGTGCTGCTCATCGTAGCGGTCGCGGGCAAGAGCGCGCTGCTGCCCTTTTCGGGCTGGCTGCCGCGCGCGATGGAAGGGCCGACGCCTTCGAGCGCGATTTTTTACGGAGCGCTTTCGATTCACGCCGGAGCCTATTTGCTGCTGCGCGCCGCACCGATAATTGAAGCCTCTTCGCTGGTGGCCGAGACAATCATTGTGGTCGGATTGCTGACCGCGCTGCACGGCACCTTTGTCGGGCGCGCCTGTCCCGACGCCAAGAATTCGCTGGCTTATGCCGCGATGGCACAACTGGGGATCATTTTCATCGAGATCGGTTTCGGATGGTATCAACTG
>DASTDQ010000383.1:0-2888 GCA_035710305.1 Vicinamibacterales bacterium
CGCCCTCGTCGAGACCTACGCCGTTCTCACGCGTCTGCCGCCGCCGCATCGGTTGACGGCCAAAGACGCCTGGGCGCTCATCGAGGGCAACTTTGTGACCGGAGCTCTGCTCGAGGTACTCGACGGAGACGGGTACGTCGATCTCCTGCGCCGCGCCGCCAGTCAGGACGTCGTCGGGGGAAGAACCTACGACGCGGTCATCGGCGAGTGCGCACGTGAGGCAGGGGCGGCCGTCCTGCTGACGTTCAACCGGCGCCACTTCGACGCGGCGCCTGCCGGGATCCAGGTGCTCGAGCCAGCCCTCGCCTGATGTCTCGACACGAGGTCCGCCGCGTCCCATCGACTGACGATGGGGCTTGACAGCCATCCCCGGCTCGATCGACGATACTCCCATCGTCTAACGATGGGAGTGCATGGGCAAAACCGACGAGCCGCCTGACCTGCTGCCGGGCACCCTGGACCTGCTCGTGCTGAAGACGCTGCAGCGCGGCGAGATGCACGGCTACGGTATCGCGCAGCACCTGAGAACCGCGTCCGACGAGGTGGTCCAGGTGGGCGAGAGCTCGCTCTATCCCGCCTTGCAGCGCCTGCTGCTCAACGGATACGTCAAGGCGGAGTGGGGCGCCTCCGAGAACAACCGGCGGGCCCGCTACTACACGCTGACGGCGGTGGGGCGGAAGCAGCTCGCCTCCGAACGGCAGGAGTTCGACCGCCTGATCGCGGCCATTCAGAAGGTACTGGCGACGTCATGATGGAGCGGCTGCTTCGGCGGGTCTGGTACTGGCTTCGATCCGGCGGCGAGGAGGAGGCCCCTACCGTCTACCGAATTCGCGATACAAGGCTTCGACGAGCTGATCCGCGGCGGCGGCCCCGTACCGGCCGTCGTAATCGCGCGTCGGGCCAGCGGCCTTCACCTCGGCGAGCGACTTCCCCTGCGCGATCAGGTCCTGGACGCGATCGCGGACGATCGTCAGCATGTCGCGGTACTCGACGACGTCGGCTTCGTCGGACAGCCGCCCGTGCCCCGGAATGACGTAGGTGCCGCCCTCGGCCTTGTCCTTGGGGATGGTGATGTCGAGCAGCCGATTCAGGCCGTTGATGACGCCCTGGACGCTGCCGCCCCGTTCCGCATCGATAACGGGGTAGGTCGTCGTCTGGAAGAGATCGCCGCTGGCGGCGACGTCGGATCGTCGGAAGAACACCAGGATGTCGCCGTCGGTGTGGCCAGGCTGGTGGATCAGCTGAATCGCCTCGTCGTTAAAGAAGATCTCCTTGTCCTCCGCGAAGAACGTCTCGGTCGGCCACGCGGCGAACGGCCGCGGCGGCGTCTGGCCGGTCGGCGCGCTCATACGCGCCATGACTTCCTCGTGCGCGAGCACCCGCGCAGTGGCCAGCGGAAGCCCGAAATTGCCTGGCGCGTTGCCGCCAAGCGACTCGCCGACGCGCGCGAGCAGCGCGTTCGCGCCCGTGTGATCGGCGTGCACGTGGGTGTTGATGACCAGGCGAATCGGCTTGTCGGAGATGCGCCTGATCGCCGCAAGCAGTTCGTCGCCGCGCGACTCGAGTCCGGTGTCGATCACCAGCACGCCCTCGTCGCCGGCCTGGACGATGACGTTACTGCCGTCGCCGACGATCATGTGGACCTTGCCCTGCACGTGCATGACGCGAAGCGCGTTGTCCCGCGCGTCCGATCGATCATCCGTTCGAACGGGCCGCGTCGCTGTCGTTGTCGCAGCAGGCCGGTTCATCGTCTGCTGGTACTCGGGATACGTCGTCGTCGCGCCGCCGCGGGCGGCCGCCGGCGGCAAGCCGACGTGCGAGGCGAACTCCTTCAGCTTCTGTAGCGCGCCCGGTGATCCGGGGAGATAGTGAGGCACCTCTCCCTTCTGACGGCCGGCCACTTCGTCGACGACGTCGAACTGTGTCCGCTGGATCTCCATTCCCGGGTTGAGCACCCAATTCGTGGTCCGGATGAGCGGCTCCTCGAGGTAGATCGGGTCGTCCACGATCGATACGACGGTCAGGATGTTGCCGTGCCGGATGAAACGCTCGGCCATCGTCGCCCGATCGCTGTGGGCGACGCCGTTGCGCTGCAGCCAGCCGGCCTTGAGATGGGTCGTGGACACGGTGAGCGCGTCACCGTCCCATCGTGCGGTCGAGAAGCCGGCCCACGTGTGAGCGGCATGATCGGGCGGATGCGGCCGTCCATCGAGCCACAGCATGCGCGTCGCCTGACCGAACGTGCCGAAGAGCTCATATCCGATCGTCTGCTGTGTGATTGGATCGAGCTCCCTGCGGATGCGGATGTTGGCCGGCCCGCGCAGTGAATAGGTGGAAGGATGCGGCTTGGCCTGATGCTCGCGGAGGGTGAGGATCGAGGCGTCCCAGCTGTCAGCCTTGAGCCGGCCGGCGTCGTTGATCGGAAGGCCGGTATAGTCGCCGAGCTCAGGGCCTGGGATGCGGTGCGGCTGATCCTCGTGATACAGCGCCATCCACTCTCCCGCGATGTCCCGCTGGGCAAAGGCGGGACACGCGCCGAGCACGACGAGCGTCAGTATGAGCCCCGTGGTCCTCATCACCGCGCCATCATTATGGCGCGTGTGGGAGCGTGCGCTACTCGTATCGGAGCGCGGCCGCGGGATCGAGCCGCGTGGCGCGCCGCGCCGGCCACGCGCACGCGGCGGCGGCGACGACCATCATCACGAGCGCGATCGAGAAGAGCACGCTGACGTCGCGCGCACTCGTGCCCACGAGCAGGCTCTGGAGGAGCTGTCCCACGCCGAAGGCGCCCGCCAGGCCGATGACGAGCCCCATCGCCACCAGGACCAGCGCACGCCGGAGAAATAGCCACACGACCTCGCCCGGCTGCGCGCCGAGCACGAGGCGCA
>DASTDQ010000384.1:0-4962 GCA_035710305.1 Vicinamibacterales bacterium
GCGCCGAGGTACCGGTTGAGAATCGGTTCGTACGCGTCCACACGTCTGTCGCGGAGGAACGGCCAGTTCCTGCGGACCGTCTCCATGAGCGCCGGATCGCACCGCGCGACCAGCACCTGCTCGCCCTCGCCCGCCTCGGCAACGAACCGGCCAAAGGGATCCGCGATGAACGAGTGCCCGAAGAACGTGATGCCGTTGGTCCCCGGCTCGTCCTCGTGGCCGATCCGATTCGGAGAGGCCACGTAGATCCCGTTCGCGATGGCGTGCGCGCGTTGTATCGTCCGCCAGGCCTCTACCTGCGCCTCGCCCCACTCCGACTTCTCGGCGGGGTGCCATCCGATGGCGGTCGGGTAGAACAACACCTGGGCGCCGAGCAGGGCCGTGATCCGCGCGGCTTCGGGATACCACTGATCCCAGCAGATCAGGACGCCGATCGTCGCGTAGCGCGTCCGCCAGACCCTGAAGCCGCGTTCCGCTCCCGCTTCTCCGGCTTGTGCGTCGCCCGGCGTGAAGTAGTACTTCTCGTGGTACAGCGGGTCGTCCGGGATGTGCATCTTTCGGTACACCCCGAGCAAGGAACCGTCCGCGTCGATGACGGCAGCCGAGTTGCGGTAGATGCCCGCAGTCTGCCGCTCGAAGATCGGCACGACGAGGACGATCGCCAGCTCCCGCGCGAGTGTCTGCATGGCGTCGGTGGTCGGACCCGGAATCGATTCGGCCAGGTCGAACCTGTCGATCTGCTGCGACTTGCAGAAATACGGAGACTGAAACAGCTCCTTCAGGCACACGATCTGGGCGCCGCGCGAGGCGGCTTCCCGTACGAGCCGCCCGGTCCGCTCCAGATTCGCGGCACGGTCGGGCAACGCGGCATCCTGGATGATGCCGATCGTGAACGGGCTCCGGGCTCCGGGCTCTCGGTGATGTTCCATGTCCGTTGTTCAGTCTACGGCAGCTTGGACCTTGTAGACTGTTGAGACATGCCGGGAGCCCCTCTTCGCGTCGCCATCCTCGGGTTCGGCACTGTCGGTGCGTCGGTCGCCCGAATCCTGGTCGAGCGTCCCGAGCTTGCCGCTCACGTCCAGCTGACCCACGTGTTCAATCGGGACGTCTCGCGCAAGCGAGCCGACTGGGTACCGTCGTCGGTGGTCTGGACCGAGAACTTCGACGAGGTACTCGCGACCCGTCCGGATGTCGTCGTGGAGGTCGTCGGCACGGTGACGCCCGCGCGCGAGTGGGTCTGCCAGGCGATCGATCGCGGAGCGTCGATCGTCACCGCCAACAAGATGCTGCTTGCCACGCACGGCCCCGAGCTCCTTCAGGCGGCGTCGCGCGCCCGCGTGCGACTGAGATTCGAGGCAGCCGTTGGAGGCGGCGTGCCGCTCATTCACGGGATTCGCGAGGGTCTGGCCGGCGATGTGCTGACGGCAGTAGACGGCATCCTCAACGGCACCTGCAACTACATCCTGACGCGGATGTCCGCCACCGGCGAGGCGCTGGACGTCGTGCTCCGGGACGCGCAGCGATTGGGTTATGCCGAAGCCGATCCGAGCGCCGATGTTGACGGCATGGACGCCGCGGCCAAGCTCGTCGTGCTCGCCGGCATCGCCTTTCATCGCCACCTGCGGCTGGATGACGTGCCTCGCCGCTCGATTCGTCCCTTGACGACTGTCGATTTCAAGTACGCGAACCGTCTGGGATGCAGCATTCGACAGGTGTCCCGGATCCAGCGGGTGGACGATGGCTTCTTTGGATTCGTGGGACCGGTGCTCGTTCCGCAGGGCTCCAGCTTTGGCCGCAACGAGGGCGCGAACAACGTCGTGACGATCCACGGCCGGTACGGCGGTGAGAGCAGCTTCAGCGGCGCCGGCGCTGGTGGTCCGGCAACCGCCGTCGCGGTCGTGTCGGATCTGCTTACGCTGTCGCGCAATGGACAGGGAGAGAGGCACAGCACGGAACAGTGGGTGCCCGCCTCGTTCGTCCCGCCCCCGCCCCTGCCGTACTTTCTCCGGTTCGTCGTGCGGGATCAGGCGGGGATTCTTGCCACGATCGCTGCTGCCCTCGCGCGCCGGGGAATCAATGTCGATGCCCTGGTCCAGGAGCCCGGGTATCCCAAGGACGCACTGCCCTTTGTCATAACGGTCGAGCCTTGCGAAGAGGCCGCCCTGCTCGAAGCATTGAAGGATCTGGCGGCAGAGGACTGGCATGCTCAGCCGCCGCTGGCGATGCCGATGCTGCTGGGTTCGTGATATCGTTTTTATTTCGTGTCACTTAAGACGACAGAGCCTGCGCTGGCCGGCGCCGCTGTCGGGGATTACATTGACGTTCCCGGCTCGGTTGCCAACCTGGG
Organism: Vicinamibacterales bacterium; assembly: GCA_035710305.1. Lineage (GTDB taxonomy): Bacteria > Acidobacteriota > Vicinamibacteria > Vicinamibacterales > UBA2999 > Gp6-AA40. Next base: position 2,348 of record DASTDQ010000384.1, read on the forward strand.
CGGCGGCTTCGATACCCTTGGTGTAGCCGTCCAGTTGTACCTGCGGGCACGAATCGTGGAGGTGACCGACGACGGGGGAACGGCGCTCAGCGTGGTTCGAAGCACCCCGCCGGTGCAGGGAGGTAACGCCGTCGAGCGGGCATTCGGGATCGCCGCGCAACGGACCGGCAGGAGAGCGCCGACCGTCACGGTCGAAGTGACCAGCGAGATTCCGATGGCCGCCGGTCTCGGCAGCAGCGCTGCCGCGACGGTCGCAGGCTTGAGGTTGTTCGAGCGCGTCACAGGGACCCTCGACGATGCCACACTGCTTGGGGCGGCGATCGAGGCTGAGGGTCATGGCGACAACGCTGCGCCGGCGCTCTTTGGCGGTCTCAATTCCGTCGTCGATGCGGTGCGCGGGGAACCGCTCGCGCTGCGCTGGAGCTGGCCCGACGATCTTCGTCTCGTCGTCGTGACTCCGGCCGTCGGGCTTGCGACGGCCAAGGCACGCGCCGCGCTGCCCCGGGAGGTGGCGCGCACGGACGCGATCTTCAATCTGCAGCGCGTGCTGGCGCTCGTCCATGCGCTCCAGCATCGGCAGTACGACCTGCTGCGCGAAGCGGTCAAGGACCGTCTGCACCAGCCGGCACGTGCCTCGCTGGTGCCGCTCTTGAACGAGGTGCTCGCGCTCGAGGACCCCGCCGTGCTGGGAGCGTTTCTCTCCGGCGCTGGTCCCTCGGTGGCGCTGCTGGTCCGGCGGGAGAACACCCACCTCGAGCGCGTGCTCGCCTCGATGTATGAGAGAGCAGGCGTCGCTGCAACGGTGCGATCGCTGAAGGTGCACGAAGGCAGTTCGACCTGGGCGTTGAGGAGAACCGCATGAAGTTCGTCACGGGGCTGACGTGTCACTTGTGCGGCGCGACCTATGAGCCGCGGGCCAACTGGGTGTGCAGCTGCCTTGGGCCGCTCGAGGTCACCTACGACTACGAGGCTGTTCGATCGGCGATCAGCCGCAAGTTGATCGAATCGCGACCGCCCTCCCTCTGGCGATACCAGGAACTCCTGCCGGTGGAGACGCCGCGCACCGGCTTCAACTCCGGCTTCACACCGCTCGTGCGCGCGACCCGGTTGGCGGCCGAACTCGGCCTCGACGAGCTTTACCTGAAGGACGACTCGGTCAACCACCCGACGTTCTCTTACAAGGACCGCGTTGTGTCGGTCGCGGCCACCAAGGCCGTCGAGCTCGGTTTCAGCGTGTTCGGGTGCGCGTCCACCGGCAACCTCGCCGGCAGCGTTGCCGCGCACGCCGCGCGCCTCGGGCTGGAGTGCTACGTCTTCATCCCGCACGATCTGGAGCCGTCGAAGATTCTCGGCGCGGCGATCTATCGGCCGCACGTGGTGGCGGTCGAAGGCAACTACGACGACGTGAACCGGCTCTGTACGCAGATTGCGGACAAGTACGGGTGGGGGTTTGCCAACATCAACCTGCGGAGCTACTACGCGGAAGGCGCCAAGACGATGGGCTTCGAGATCGCGGAGCAGCTTGGCTGGCGGTATCCCGATCACGTCGTGTCGCCGGTTGCCGGCGGTACGCTGCTGCCGCGCATTTACAAAGGGCTGCGCGAGTTCAGTCAGGTCGGTCTCGTCGAAGGGCCGTTGCCTCGCATCCACGCGGCGCAGCCGACAGGATCGGCCCCGGTCATTCGTGCGCTCGAAGCGGGCGAGGAGTTCCCCGAGCCGGTCAAGCCCAACACGATTGCCAAGTCGCTCGCGATTGGCAACCCGGCCGACGGTTTCCAGGTACTCCGCGTGGTCAGGGAAACCGGAGGAAGCGGCGCCATGGTGAGCGACGAGGAGATCCTCGATGCCATCGAACTGCTGGCGCGGACCGAAGGCATCTTCACGGAACCGGCCGGAGGGACGACGCTCGCCGCCGCCCGCGCACTCGTCAAGCGAGGCGTCATCAAGCGTAACGAGTCCGTCGTCGTCTGCATCACCGGCAACGGCTACAAGACCGCGGAAGTCATGGCCGAACGTGTCGAGCGCTCGGTGAGGATCGGCAGGAAGCTGGCGGATTTCGAGCGAATCCTTGCGCCGCCCCCGGTGCTGACCGCATAGAGGCCTTCGATGTACCCGGTGTTCTTGAAGCTGACGGGTCGTCCGGTCGTGGTGGTCGGCGGAGGCCTCGTCGCGGCGGGGAAGCTGACCAGCCTCCTGGCCGAGGGTGCTCGAGTGACTGTCGTGGCCCCGCAGATCCGTCCGGAGATCGAGCAGTCTGGTGTGGCGTTGAAGAGGCGTGCGTTCGTCCCCGACGATCTCGACGAGGCCTGGTACGTTGTTGCGGCGGCGCCCCCGGAGATCAACCGGCAGGTCATCGCGGCTGCCGAGCCCCGTCGCGTGTTCGTGAACGCCGTGGACGATCCGGAGAACGCCAGCGCGTATGCCGGCAGCGTTGTCCGGCGCTCGGGCGTGACTGTCGCGTTCTCGACCGACGGACGCGCGCCCGCGCTGGCCGGGCTGCTGCGAGAAGCGCTCGAGCAGTGGCTTCCGCGTGATCTCGAGACGTGGATGGCGGCGGCCGACGAGGCCCGCCGTGCGTGGAAACGCGATGGCGTCCCGATGGGTCGACGCCGGCC
>DASTDQ010000385.1:0-11080 GCA_035710305.1 Vicinamibacterales bacterium
TTCGGCCCTTGCGTTCCGACAGCCTTCCAGCCAAGGGGCATCTCCCGATGCGCTGGCCAGATCGAATACTGCTCCTCGTGGTTCACCACCACCTGGTAGACCGTCGTATCCTCATCCTCGTCTCGAAACATCCCTCTCCTCCATGGCCGAGGCACGCAGTGCGCTCCGGCTTGACACACTCACGTTCACGAACCACTCCCCCCGCGGGGACTCACATCGAAGACGCCGACCTCGGCTCGCTCGGACCGGCCTTGCGCGCCGACGGCTTCCAGGTGCCGAGTCATCTCGTCCAGCAGGGCGGCAGCTCGATCGACGAAATAGAAGTGATCACCTGGAAACATCCGCAGACTGAAAGACGTGCTCGTCTGCTCGGACCAGGCCTCCAGGTCTTCGCGAGAGACGTCCGGATCGACCTCGCCGCCGAAAGCAGCTATCGGACACTCCAGCGGCCGCTCCTGCTGATACTCGAACGTCTCGCAGATCTCGAAATCCGCGCGCAGGATCGGCACCAGCAACTGCAGCAGCTCCTCGTCTCGAAAGATCGCCTCCGGCGTTCCGTTCAGTTCTCGAAGCTCCTGGAGAAACTCGGCCATTGGCAGCGCATGGATCGGCGGATCGGGATCGGGTCGCTGGGGCGCGCGACGGCCGGACACCATGAGGAGTTCGGGTCCGCGCGCGTTCACCCGCCGCAGTTCCCTCGCGAGTGCGAACGCCACCAGCGCTCCCATGCTGTGGCCGAAAAACGCATACGGGACGTCAGTTGCGGGACCAACGACCTCCGCCAGGTCTCGAACCAGATCGGTCAGTCGCGTGTAGGCAGGCTCCTTGAAGCGACCCTCCCGCGCCGGAAGCTGGACGCCGCAGAATTCGACGTCACGAGGAACCTGTTCGGCCCATTTGCGAAAGGCGAATGCGCCTCCACCGGCATAGGGAAAACAGAACAGACGCAGCCGGGGATCGTCGAGCGGTCGAGGCACCACGAACCAGCGCCCTTCAGCAAACGACCTCAACGACCTCATAGCGCGTGGGACTCGGCTCGAGTCGCTGCGCGACCCACACCAAGTCGCCGGGTCATCCAGTCGAGCATCATTTCCTCGACCTGAGCCTGAGCCCACAGCGGCGTCAGGATGTGATCGGTCTCGCGCAGAATCTCGAGGCGGACGCGCTCCAGGGACGCGAGGTTCTCGAACGGTCCCACGTGACTGGCCAGGAGCTCGAGACCGATGTCCCCCTCGGTGTACATGACCAGGAGTTCGACGCCTCGCCGATCCAACTCCGGCAGAACTCCGAGGTCGAACTCACGTAGTGGCTTTTCCTTCAGGCCTGCCGCCCGGCGGGCCAGCCGCAGCGTTGAACGCGTCACGGCAGCCAGGTCACTCCGCGCGGTCAGGACTCGCAGCCAGCTCTTCCAATCGGCGAGCCGAGCCTCGTGATGATGCGCCTCGGCCCTCGTGCGGGCCTCCTTCATCTGGTCGTCCGAATGCGCGGAGGGAACTGTCGCCGCGTTGATGAGGACGGCCCCGACCACACGCTTGTCGCGCCTTGCCAGCGCGAACGCGACGTTGGCTCCGGAGCACAGACCGATCGGCACGAACCTTGACGGACCAAGGGACTCGGCGAGGAAGTCCATCGCCTGCATGGTTTCGTTGACTCCACTCTCTTCGGCATCGTCCAGAGACGGCGAGGCGGGACTGTCGCCGATTCCAGAGAAGTCGAACCGCAGGGACGTCAGGCCGACGTCGGCGAGCTTGCGTGCCAACGAGACATTGAGACGGTTGGGACCCACGCGGTGACCGAGCCCGGCGTTGAGCAGCACGCAGACCGGTGCCCCGTTCAGCCTGGAGTCGGGTTCGGTGACAATCCCGACCAGGGGTGATTCGTTACCGAAGACGACTGCGTGCTCCCTCAACCCTCGGTCCTACTCATCCAGTCGACGATCGCCTGCAGGGAGACTGTCGGCACGGAGATGTTACGGGGGTCCTTCCGCTTGCGCTCGACCCAGACGCCACGCTCGGACACGCGGATCAGAGTGACGTTGGGACGCAGGTTCTCGAGCCGCCGCGCAAAGTCGACCGCCGATTCGTCTCCCTGGCTGTCCAACACGAGAATCCGGTCGGCGCTCGCCTTCAGTTGCTGGGTCCGGTCCAACCGACCGATCGCTTCGAGCACGTCCGGGCCGAGCGTGAGCCCGACGCCGCGGTCGCCGGGGTCCAGCCGCTCGAGCTTCCGCCGGGCGCCCGGGGGCAGTGTCACTGAATAGCGGAACCCGAGCAGCTCTTGCCGAAAAGCGGGACCGTCGATCACGGGGTCCCACATCACCAGATCGGAGATCGGCTGCATGTCACAGGACACGGACGCGGCGAGACTGGCACCCTGGCGCAGCCCGATCAAAGCCAGACGCCTCGTCTGCGCCCGCTCACGCAGCTCGTCGCAGGCGAGCTTGACATCCTTTCTCCAGGCATCGACATCCGGAGGACCATCGTAGGAATCACCACACCGGGAATAGTCGAACCGGAGAACGTGCCACCCACGAGCGGTGAGAAGGCCGGCAAGCCGATGGAACGCGCGATGGGACCGAAGGTACTCTTGCAGGAACGGATAGCAGAGCACCGCCGCGGCCGCCACGGGACTCTCGACGACTGGCGGCTGATACACGCCGAACAGCCGCCGTTCGTTCGGGCCGAAGTAGAAGGCCTCCATACTTACGGTCTCAGTCCTCGCCCCGCCGCAGTCTCATCTCGATGAGCTCAACCAGTTGCCCGACGTTGGCCAGGGTAGCCATCTCGCCGGTATTGAATCGAACGGCGAACTCGCGTTCGAGCGCCACCAGCACCTCGATGTTGCTCACCGAGTCCCACCCTTCCACATCGGACGCCGTCGTCGAGCGCGTCACCACGACGTCGTCGTCGCCGAACACGCGGGCGATCACCAATCGTACGCGTTCCAGCACGTCGATGCCCGTCGTCATTCCACGCCTTCTTCCGCCCGGACCGTCACGAAGGTCTGCAGCGGCTCGAAGCCGTGCACGTCCAGACGCCACGTGGTCACACCGTCACGCTCGCTCACGAGCACGAACCCGAGATCGCGGTACAAATCCCTCACCAGGGCGTTGCGATCGGTGGGGATGAAGCTGCCCACCAGGTAGCGGACGCCGGCGCGAGCCATTCCGGCCACGACCTCGTTCAGCAGCCGTTGCTCGACTCCCCGATTGAGCACGCGGCAGCTCATGAGCCAGCCGTCCAGGGTCAGCGTGTCGGCCTCGATGCGACCGAAGAGGACGCTGATGAGTCCGTGATCACCGAAGCGATCCTGGAGCCGGACCGTACGCGTGAAGCTCTTCGGGTCAGCCGCCAGCGCTTCCACCTGCGCACCAGTCAACCGCCTCGTGGTGAGATTGAACTGGTTCGTCTTGTTGACGAGCTGTGTGATGCGGGCGAACGAGACCGGTTCGAACGGGCGAATGACGGCCCGCATCTCGAGCGATGCCAGGAACTCCGACAGATTGCGCGTGGCACCCAGGAGCTCGTGTTGCTGGCCCCGCTGCCGGTACATCCCGGAGCGCCGCCGATCTTCTTCCGTTACGCTGGATACCTCGAAGCAGCGTGTGGCATCGACGATCATCGGGTAGTCGGCAGGATCGTCAGTGAGCTCGGGCACAACCACTTGAGGCAGGGTCTGCCGAACCTCTTCCCGTTCTGCCGGATTGTCGTCGATGAAGACCAACGCATCCAGGCCCAGGTTCAACTCACGGGCGATGGCCCGCAGGTTATCGGACTTCGGACTCCAGTTGGCCCTGAACGCAACGAAGTCGTCGCGCCTGAGCACCGTTTCCGGATGCTCTTCGAACGGTTTGAGCGCGTGACGCTCTTCGTTCTTGCTGCTGACGGCGAGGAGCACGCCGCGTTCCTTGAGCGACCTGAGGTACAACTGAAACGCCTTGAAGGCCTCGCCTAAGCCTGTCCCTTCACCGAGAGCGAGCCCCTCGACGCCCACGTCGCCCACCACGCCTCCCCAGAGTGTGTTGTCCAGGTCCACCACGAGGCACTTGCGGCTTCGGCCGAGAATCCCGCCGACGATCGCAGCCATGTTCCGGACCAGTTCGGGGATCAGCCCCGGTGCGACCGGCTGCTTCGCCTCGTGCCACAACCTGACGTCGAACCATCGATCCAGTCCCCGCCGCTCGACCAGCCCCGCCACATCGTTCATGTGCACGTACGGGGGTGCGAGATCTCCGAGCATGACGTTGACCCGACGAATGAAGTTGTTGGCGTCCTCCGGACTCTTGGCCGAGAGATTCCCCATCGGTTGTTGCGGGAAGGGGGGCAATGTGTTGAGCACGATCTCGGCGTTACACCGCTCGTGCAGAACACTGCACGCGTCATACAACTGCTGACAGGTCCGCCGGGCCAGGTCCGTCGCTTCGTCCGCGGTCGCTCCGGGGGCGGGCCAGTCCGGGAGACTGTGCGGCGTCATGAGGGCAATCGCGATCTGCGGACCAAACCGGGAGGTTCCGCTGTCCGGCTCCAGCATCTCCTGGAGCATGACGTTGTACGGCGTCACATGCAGCTCCGGAGCAAACCCGACGAGGCGAAGGGCCAGGCCCAATGGCCGAACGAGCAGGTCGGTCGACGCCCCGCCCATCAGCGCGATCCGCGCCGGCATGTGGCCGGGTGGCCCGCCGAGCTCCTTCTCCAATCGCGCGGCCTTGCGGGCCAGCGCTTGAAACGCGACCGCGTCCGTACACGTCGAGGCCTGCTCCAGAAGACGCGCCCAGGCTGACGCCGCGCGCTCCTCCTCGGGCGGTGCCGGTCCGACGGTTGGTGTAATCCCCGTTTCCACGACTACCGGTTCACACGCTGCTCAGAACCCACGGTATACGAAATCGACTTCGCTGCTCGCGAACGTCACGAGAAGAAAGATGAGGATCCACGTCCACAGCAGTTTCGCTGTCAGTCTCAGGCGCATCAAAAGCGCTCCAGGATCCGCATGAGTCCGTTGGTGTCGAGCACGAAGAAGATGTACGCGGTGGCCGTGAAGTGAAACGTGATGATCGTCGAGGCGACGAGCCACGCGCGGCTGGATCTCAATTGCCGCAGCCCGCGGCGGCCCAACACCGAGAGCGCCACATGTTCATAGGTTCGAAACACGACAAGGTAGACGCCGTGTACGACGCCGAACAGGACGAAACTGAACGTCGTGCCGTGCCAGAGACCAGCCACGAGCATTGTGACCATGACAGCCATCGCCATCGACGCCAGTGGCCTGCTTCCCAGCGGCCTCGAACGAAGGGCTGCCGCATAGAGCGGGTTGAAGACGTAGTCGGTCAACCAGTGCGTCAGTGATTCGTGGACGCGAAGCCAGTACTGGGAAGGATTGGCCGCCAGGAACGGCAGGTTGAAGTTCTCGGGTGGCCGAATCCCAAGTAGACAGCCGATGCCGATCACGATGTCGCAGTACCCGGAAAAGTCGAAATAGAGAAACACATAGAACATGTACGTCGCCAGTTGCAGGTCGACCAGCGACATGGACTCGACCGGGGCGTTGCCTTGAAGAGCGTACTGGAAGAGATACTCGGCGACGACGAATTTCTTGACGAAGCCCCGGAGCAGGCGATTGGTCGCATCGAGATGCGCCTCGAACGTGCGGGGAATAGCCTCCACCCTGCCGTCCCACTGATCCGTGAAGGACTGATACCGCTGGATGGGACCGAGCAGGAAGGTCGTGAAGTTGAAGCAATACGCGAGATATCGCCCGAACGACGGCGTGATCCTGCCGCCGGCCGAGTCGATGACCACGTGCAGGATCTTGAAGAACAGGAAGCTGAGTCCCGCCGTGGCGAGAATCGTCGATCGCCACCCGTCGGGCAAGACCAGCGTCAGGAAGCTGTAGCTGCGGGCGTAGACAAATGCAAGCGTCAGGGCGCACACGGCCAGCCAGAGTCTCCCGGGACGGGCGCGCACGGCGAGGACGCAACCGAACCCGGCCAGACAGAAGCCGAGTGTCGAGGCCATGCCAAGTACGCCAACGTAGCTGAACGCGTAGTACCCGCTCGCGAGGAGAAACCCGGCCAAACGCCACGGACCGCGGGTCAACCACATCCAGCATGCGGTCCCGATCGACAGCAGGATGAAGGTTTCTGAAAGCAGGGACAAGTGTTTCCACGAGAGGCGTTACGTGAATGACGCGGGCCTCGGGACTCACTGGCCGGAGGGAGGATCCGCCACCGTCTTCGGCGGCATCAGGTCGAAGTCGTCCGGCACCTTGAACCCCAGTTCCTTGGCGCAGAACGCGCGCCAGTCCGCCGTTACGCGGTCCAGAACGACCTGCTCACCGTGGAACATGGACTGCGTGACCGTCAGATCCTGGTGCACGAAGACGACGCTCTCGTCCGAGAGACCCGCCACGGCCTCGGGTCCCGCCTGAACCTGCGCCCACGCGCCAAAGCGTCGCAGGTCCTTCAGGTGGTAGGCCTTGCAGTACGGCCGCGTCTCGCTCTGCCGGCTGCTGATCCGTTCCTTGTCGCCGCCAGCGGCCGCCTCGGCCTTGGCCAGGTAACGCGCGACGGCCGCGTGTCCGGCCGCCACTGCGATCTGATACGGTGTCCGCTTGTCACGGCCCGTCCTGAAGACATCAGCCCCTGCCTGCACCAGGCGTTCGACCAGGCCCAGATCGCCCCGACCGGCGGCGTAGTTCAACGCCGGCCACTCTTGTTCTGACCCGGCGGCATTGACATCTGCTCCACTGGCCAGCGCGGTCTCCACCTGCTGGCTGTCGCCTGCTTTCACCGCCTCGATCAATGTTCCTGTACTCACGTTCTTCTCCTCCGTGCCGGCCTCGTCGAACCGGGCCACCCCGGGCCGGGCTCGGTGACCGTTCTTCTCATTTCCCCGCTGTGAAGGTTCGCCCGATCGCAGCGACATGTTCGAGGCTCGACATCACCGCATCGGCCTCGACACCGAAGTCGATCAGACACGCCACTTCGTCCACGCCCAGATCCGCGAGCCCCCGCGCGCGTTGGAGACATGCCTCCGGCGTGCCGATGAGCCCGACCTGGCCGATCATGCGATTCACGGCCCTCGCGATGACTGCGCGAATGTCTTCTTCGCTCGCGTCGACCGTCAAACCCAGTCCCTGGGCACGTTCCGACTGAAGATCGAGGTTGGTACGAAGGTACTCGGCGTACGCGGTCTTTCCATGGGTCTCGATGGCCTCGTCGTCACCGATGAAGGTGTGCACCATGACGGTGGCATGTCCACGTCCGTGCACCTCTTGGCTATACCCGTCCCGGCGGGTGAAGGCCTCACGATAGAGCGCGATCTTCGTACGCAGTTCGTCGAGCTTGTGGTAGTTCAAGTTCGTGAGCAGATTGGCGCCGATCTCACCCGCCTTCACACAGCTCCGGTCGGACTGCGCCGTGATCCAGATCGGGATTTCCGCCTGGTACGGTCGGGGGAAAATCGAGACCTCGACCTCCTTGCCGATCCCATTGCGCCGGCACACGGTCTCGCCTCTCCACAGCCGCCGAACGATGTCGATTCGCTCGTGCATGACCTCGTGCCGCGATTGGTAGCTCTCGGGCTCGAGCGCGAAGTCGTTCACGTTCCAGCCGGATGCGAACGAGACACCCACGCGTCCCTGCGAAAGATTGTCGACGACCGACCATTCTTCCGCCGTACGCAGCGGATCCTGCAGCGGCGCCACCACGCTTCCAGCCCGGATGCCGATTCGATTCGTGAGAACCGCTGCGGCCGCTCCGGTCAGTGCCGGATTGGGGTACAGGCCACCGAATCGGTGGAAGTGTCGCTCGGGGGTCCAGACCGCCTCGAATCCACTGCGATCGGCGAACTGGACACTGTCCCGGAACAACCGATAGTGATCGCCCGGCCCATCCGGCCATCGCCCGGAGAAGAAGAACAGGCTGAAGCGCATCAATTCACCCGCCCGTCGCTGACTCTCGCCTCGTCAACAGATCGAAACTGCGTTGCCAGAAGCCGGGCGACAACGTCGTTCCCGCGCTCGTTCCAGTGGTGGTCGTCACAGTAGTACAGGATTCCACCCCAGTCCTGGGAACTCAGCGCCCCGAGCAAATCAAACGTCTCGAAGCCGGAGCGCCCGGCCAGACTCTCGACGTACCGGATGAAATACGGCTCGGCCGTCGGTTGCGGCATTTGAGGAAAGTCGCGCCCAAGCACCCGGGGGGCGGATGGCGCCACCACGACCGTCACGCGGAAGCCGAACTCCTCGCTCAGCGCCTTCATCCGCCCGAAGGATCGATCCAGGCGAGGTCGATTCGGATGGGACAACACGTAGTCCTCTCCCTTCGTTGCGGCCTCGATATGCACCGGGTTGAACAGACAGTATCCCCAGCGGTCGGAGTGATAGACCGGCGACGCCAACGGGACGCCGTCGATCTGGTACGCCTCCCGCGAGGCTGTCCGGGGCGGCGTAAAGCGCACTTTGCCCTCGAGCAGACGTCCGATCACGCTTCGCTCGTGGATCGTCGATGGCAACGAGAGGAGATCGCCGACGACCGTGTCGTCGAGCAACGACCGAAGGCCCGTCCCTGCTGGCGGCAGCGATCGACGCTCGGCGTAGCTGTTCTCCAGGTCGTTGCCCTCGAACACCATCCACAGCAGCCGTTCCGGCCTGGCGGCGCCCTTCTCCTTGCGCAGGAGATGTTCGAGTATCTGCACTTGCAGACCCGGCCCCGTGCCTGACACACCGACGTCATAGATGGGCTGTCCAGTCAATTCGGCGAAACGGTCGGTCCAGGTGAGTCCTTCCGTCGTCGAGTAACCCATGGCGTAGGAGTCGCCAAGTGCCCAGATTTTGCTCTGCTGGATCGGGACCCGATTGCGAAGACCATTCGCGTCGATCGTGTATGCGAGCCGCCTGAGCCGCAGGGCGTCGCGGACGAGCGTCGGCGATTCGAGCATCCTCCGCTCGTAGAATTCGCCATAGGTCAGCGCCTCGACCCGCACATTCGGCTTGTAGAGGGTGAAGGCTCGGTCGGACGGATAGTAGGACCTCGGAAAGAGCTCCCCATGCCAAACGTGCGGATCGTTCAGCCGTTCGTCGGCCTGCGCGGGTCGTCGGTCCGTATCTAAGTTCATCCAGACCGCGTACGCCGTATCCAAGCCGAGGAGCCCGACGAGAAGCGACAGGCAGAGGGCCAGGAGGTCGCCTCGTCGCCGCTCGGAGAGCCGCCGAGCCAGCGCCGAGAACGCGATAGCACCGCCGGCCACCAGACAGAGCAGTATGGACCCGCTGACCCTGAGTCCGGCGATCCGGCTGTTGTAGAAAAGAACGGCGACAAGATAACCCCAGACCGCCGTGGAAACCACAACCAGCCAGCGATTTACGATGTTCGGGCTCCGTTCCAATGTTGTGCAGTTGTGCCCGTGTACAGGCTACCGCCCTCTCGCTTACAGTGCGGCACGAGGTAAGAACACCTCGCGGACCTGCCCAAGCGACGAAGGCTACGCCTGTCTACGGAAGAACTATGCCGACGGGCTCCTCGTGGCAGGCGGCTGCCTGTCCCCGTAAGTCATTGATTACCAAGGTATAATCACGTGGGTTGAAGATCAGGAGTAGTTGAGGTCGACCACAATTCTCCTCGAAGCAGCAGACTTTCTACTGCCACCTTGAGATATGACGAACGGGACCAGATCGCCGCCCCGAGTGGCCGTCTGGGGTGGGGCTGGCTATTCGCCCTTGCGTCCCAGCTCCTTCAGGATCGCCTCGGACAGGACCGACGCCACTACCTGATTGCCGGCCGCGTTCAGATGCACCCAGGTGACGTGGTTCTGCCGGCTACCGTCCATTGCCGCGATTACGTCTGCATATGGAACCTCGTTGGCAATCGCCCACTCACGCTCGGCATCCATCAACTCTCCATGGATCAAGAGGTCTGCCTCACCGACCTCGAGGCCCACTCCCGCCGCCAGCTTCTGCCTCAACGCCGCCTGCTCTGCGCTGTACGTGAGAGTCTTGAGCTGCTCACGCTTGAATTCGAGTGACGTGGCCGATTGGCTGGCAACAATCAATCGGATTCCGTTCTTCTGGCAGAGGTCGGCCAATCGCTGCAGATTTCCAATGAACCGGTCCCGTTTCCCCTTTCGAAAGTCCTGGAAATCCTCACTCGAATAGACCGTGGTGACGTCAGAAATCACGCTTCCGATTAACGCGACGCTGAGCAAGCGGGCTCTCAGGGCCCTGAACGCCTGGTTGGCAAAGGGCACGGTTTTGACCGCCTGCTTCGTTCGCTCGGTCGTTGTGTCGGGTGCTTCTTTCCAGGCAGCGTCGTTTATTCCCTCGTAGAACGTCACGAAGTCCGGTTTGAGTGCCAACCCCTCTTCTGCCAACAGCGCGTAGATCTGATCTGAAGTGAGGTGAGGGATTCCAAGATTGATGACCTCGAATTCCGTGACGGGCGCCGAAGCGTCATTCACGTGCCGCGCCGCGAGGGCGCTGCTCAAGTTCTGTTCCAGGAAGACCGGATAGGTCTGGTGGTCCGGCGACCTGAAGCCGAACGTCGACGAAGCGCCGAGCGTAACGATGCGAATGACCCCTGGCCGCTTGGCTGACTGAAAATCGCGTCCCCTGAACCCGTGCGAGTTGATCGTGACGGTGAAACGCGTGCCGAACTCGTCTCTGTCGAACAACAGCTCGCTCGGGTAGTACTTCGAGTAGCCCGCGGTGACGTTCTGATGGAATGCAACACTGCTCTCGTCCTCCGCCTTCTTCATTTCGACCCCTTTCGGGTCGAACTTCTCCTGATGTCTCGACCAAGGTGTGCCATAGAGCAGCACACTGGGTCCGACCTGCGTTGAGAAGTAGGCACGTACGAGTGCTTCGGCAAAGAGCACAGGAGTCGCGGCCATGATCAGGTACAAGACGAATTTGGTTTTCCTACTCAGTGTTTCCGCAGGCATTCGCCACTCCTCCTACGCAGCCAGGACACTAGTGGACTGTATCAATTGGAAGAGTACCGCGAGCCCGCCTGATGCGCTCGGGCTTCTTCTTCTCCTCGACCAGACGCAGCCTGCCGATTGGCTGCTCCGGGTCGTCGACAACGCTC
>DASTDQ010000386.1:0-2455 GCA_035710305.1 Vicinamibacterales bacterium
GACGCCGGACCAGGACATCGTTGACGACATCGGCAAGGCCGTCGGCGTGCAGTACAACGACAACGAGGAGCTCAAGGGCGAGAAGAAGATCACCGAGCGCGATCGCCACCGCTGGGAGCTCGATCCTGCATCGTCGGATGACTGGGAAGACAGATAAGCCTCAGGGCCCAGGGCCCAGGCCTCAGGTTCGACCCACATCGAGGGCAGCCTGGCGTAAGTGGCTCGAGGAGCATCACGCTACGTCCCGCGGGGTCTGGCTCGTCTTTGCCAAGAAGCACACGAAGCTCCCGTCGCTCTCCTACGACGAGGCCGTCGAGGAGGCGCTGTGCTTCGGATGGATCGACAGCCTCGTCAAGTCGATTGACGACCGCTTCCACAGGCAGATGTTCACGCCGCGCAAGGCGAAGAGCGCGTGGTCCGCGCTCAATCGGACGCGGGCCGCGCGGCTGATCGAGGCCGGGCTGATGACGGCCGCCGGCCTGGCATCCATCACGGTTGCGAAGAGAACCGGCCAATGGGAGGCGAACAAGGCGTCGGAAGTGCTGAAGGTGCCGCCCGAGCTCAAACGCGCGATCGGCGCGAACCTGGCGGCGAAGAAGAACTGGCCGGCCTACACCGAGAGCCAGCGCAAGATGTTCCTCTACATGGTCAACGGCGCGAAGCGGCCGGAGACGCGCGCCAGGCGCGTTGCGCGCGTCATCGAGATCGTGTCGGGCGGTGTGAAGTTCTCGCAGGTCGTCGCCGAGACGATGGGCGGCAAACGAAAGTCGTCGCCCTAGTCGTCGCCCTAGCAGCCGTGGTGAAAGTCTGAATGAGGTCGGGTCAATCGGATTGGTAGATGATCCGGCCCGCCCTGATGACGTATCGCACCCTGGCGAAGGCCCTGATGTCAGCTGCCGGATCGGCATCCAGCACGGTCAGGTCTGCATCCATTCCGGCGAGTACTCTGCCAGTTCGTTCGGACAGCGCGAACCGCGCCGCTGGGGCGGTCGTCAGCGAGTCCAGTATCGCCGAGAACATCATTCCCGCGCGCTGCATCAGTACATACTCGTCTGTCGGGTCGTAGTCGATGTAGCCGACATCGGTTCCGAAGAGTATCTGGCCTCCCTCTGCGGCATACTCACGGAGCTGTCCCATCACCACGCCAAGGAATCTCTCCGCGATGTTGGCCGGTAGATTGTCTCTAGCGGCTTCGACTGTCCACAGCTTCAGTGTCGGGATCAACGACATCCGCTTCTCCCTCATCGCCGCGATCTGTTCGCGGGTCAGGGGACCGGCATTGGGGATGGTATGCACCAACACATCGACGCCGCCCGCAATGGCGTTCTGAAGGCCGCGCAGGTTATGCGGATGGGCCAGCGCCAGCTTGCCATTCTGGTGGGCTTCGCTGACGATTGCGGCGAGGATGTCAGGTGGCATCTCGACCGCTGTCTGCATCGTAGTGGCCGCGTAGATCTTTATCGCGTCCACGCCCTTGCTGGCGTGACGCCTCACTTGTTCGATTCCTTGCTCGCGGGAAGTGATTTCGATTGCGGTTCCCGGTAGCACCCCGAGGCGCTGCAGCACCTGAGGCGTCAGGCCGCCCACAGCCGAAAGGATCTCTCCCGCCGACAATATGCGTGGTCCATCGACCTCGCCGGATGCGACTCGGCTGCGAAGAGCGGAAGCTTCTGTCCACGGCGAGCCCGTATCGACGACTGTAGTGAAGCCGTAGCGTGTGAGCATCTCCGTCAGCTGCCGGGCGAGGCGGTTAGGCGGAGCGGCCGTGGCGTCGGCCCACTTCGGCTCGATGAAATGGACGTGGCTGTTCCACAAGCCCGAAGTTAGTGTCAGTCCGGTACAGTCAAGAACCTTCGCCGACGCCGGAACCGTGACTTCGCTCCTCGCACCGACATCAGCAATTCTGCCGTTGCGGATGACGACGACCCCATCGGACATGGGTGGGTGTGTGGGAGAGCGGTAGACCTTCGCACCCACTAGGGCAAGCGCGGCCTCGGCGGGGGGTGACTGGGCCCGCTGCGGCGCGACGAGGCCCTCACCGCAAGTGCTGAGTACCAGTCCTAGCGTGACAATGAGCGGGATTCGCACGGCGTTCGATGGCGAGCCTCGCATTCGATATGATGCCACCGATTTCAGTCGCGGAGGGACGCCACTACGAGACGGGCGGAATGCGCCGCGTGCACCTCCGTGGACACACGAATATTCGCAAGCGGCCGCTGATTCACACGGCCGGCTTCAGTCTCGGCCTGATCATGCGGCAACTGATTGGGCGTCGGCACGCCGCGGCGCGAGAAGTGGCTTTGACCACTGGCTGCTAGACGTGCCCGTCCGAGGCCTCAATCTTCGCGCTCACCAGATCCAATACCCGTCCCACGACTTCATCGATCGGCATCGACGTCGTGTCGATGCGCACGGCGCCTGGCGCGAGCGTCAGCGGCGACGCCGTGCGCCTGGT
>DASTDQ010000387.1:0-3609 GCA_035710305.1 Vicinamibacterales bacterium
TCTCCTTTTGTGGAGCTTGGTTGCTCTCTCAGTTAACGGGAAAAGACAACGAAAAGTCGTACCAACCCGGCCCACGGACGGAATGGCTTTGTTTTGTTGAGATTAGAGCTGCGGAAGCCTTGGCTTGGGACGGGTTGATCCACCAGGAGCAACATTACGAATCAAAATCATGGATCAGTCGCATCCGGTAATGCAAGGATAACGTTTCGTCACAGGTACTTGACTGTTGGGACCATAGGTCAAGGCGTAGGACCGGCACCACGTTTCGGTTCAGTCGCAGGCGGGCAAGGGGCGAGCGCAGGCGGGCGGTTCAGCAGGCGTCAGCCGGTTTTGAATTACCCGCATTCTTCCTATATAGTCGTCCGGCTCCGGGCGCCCCGCCGATGACGGGCGTGCGGAGGAGACCCGGGCCACCTCGGCCCCGGCAACAAGGCACACCTACATTCCAGACAGGAGTTGGGCATGGCAGCGGACTTCTTTCTTGGCGAGTCGCTGGTTGGCGATGGCAACGAGGTTGCGCACATCGACCTGATCATCGGCTCGAAGACGGGGCCGGCGGGGACGGCCTTCTGCAACGCGCTCGCGAACAACAAAGACGGGTTCACGACCCTGCTGGCGGTGGTCGCCCCGAACCTGCCGGCCAAGCCGGACACGCTCCTGTTCAACAAGGTCACGATCAAGGGAGCGAAACAGGCCGTGCAGATGTTCGGGCCCGCCCAGGCCGCGGTGGCGCGCGCCGTGGTGGATTCGGTCGAGAGCGGCGTCATCCCCAAGGACAAGGCGAACGACCTGTGCATTCTGGTCGGCGTGTTCATCCACTGGGAGGCCAGCGACGACAAGAAGATCTTCGACTTCAACTACCAGGCCACGAAGGAATCGATCCAGCGCGCCTTGGCGGGCAAGCCGTCGGTTGCCGACGTGCTGGCAGGCGCCAAGACGGCGAAGCACCCCTTCAGTCCGAAGTAGCGCTCTTCGACTCCCAACGCCCAACTCCCAACGCCGAGAACCTCTTGGGAGTTGGGAGTTGGAGCTTGGGAGTTGACACATCCTCTCCCGTGAAGAAGCTCCTCCTGCAGATCGACAGCTCTCCGCACCCGAGCGTCTTCGACCGTGTCGTCGCGTTCGACGGAGGCGCGGACGAGGTCATGAGCTACGGAGGCGTCACCGAGGACGCGGTCCGCGATCTCGTGCACGGCGCGATCTTCACTCGCGGTCCGAAGCACCTCCACTCGACGGCGATCTTTATCGGCGGGACCGACATGGCCCAGGGAGAACGGCTGCTCGCTGCGGTGCGCAAGGCGTTTTTCGGTCCATTGCGCGTCTCGGCGATGCTCGACTCGAACGGCTCCAATACCACCGCCGCCGCCGCCGTGGCGAAGATGCGGCAGGCCTCCGGTGGACTCGAGGGGCGTGCGGCCGTCGTCACCGCCGGATCCGGCCCCGTGGGGCTGCGCGCCGCCGGCCTGCTCGCCAGGGCCGGAGCCCACGTCGCCGTGACATCGCGCAAGAAGGCCGACGGCTCGTTGGCGGAACGAATCCGCCAGCGGTTCGGCGGAACGATCCGCGACGTGACTATGGCCGATGCGTCTGGCGCGGCGTCCGCGCTCGAGGGCGCCGAGCTGCTGCTCAACGCCGGCCCTGCCGGCGTCTGCCTGGTCCCTCGTGCGGCGTGGGCTGGTCGATCGGGCCTGCGCGTCGCCGCCGATGTGAACGCGGTCCCACCGAGTGGCGTCGAGGGCATCGAAGCCGGCGACGACGGGGTGACGCGGGACGGAGTGAGCGTCTTTGGCGCGCTCGGCATCGGGGGACTCAAGATGAAGATCCACAAGGCCTGCATCGCGCGCCTGTTCGAGCGCAACGATCTCGTGCTGGACGCCGAGACGATTGCCGAAATCGCCGA
This sequence comes from Vicinamibacterales bacterium, assembly GCA_035710305.1. Taxonomy (GTDB): domain Bacteria; phylum Acidobacteriota; class Vicinamibacteria; order Vicinamibacterales; family UBA2999; genus Gp6-AA40. The sequence goes on from DASTDQ010000387.1 coordinate 1,901, forward strand.
CGCTCTGTAGTTTTGAGTCTTGAGTCTTGAGTTTTGAGTTACGGGCGCTCTTCGAATGCCCCGCGTGATCGGCATCGACCCGGGTACTGTCAGTGTGGACCTGTGCGGTCTCGCCGACGGACGCGTCTTCCTCGATGAGTCGATCCCGACTCCTGACGCACTCGGCGAGCCGTCGCGGATCGTCGAGCTGCTCGAGATCGCGTCCCCGATCGACCTCGTGGCCGGGCCATCAGGCTACGGACTGCCGGTCACGCTCGCGAAGGATCTGACCGAATCGGACCTCCGGCTCGCGTGCCTCGCGCCGAGGGGTGAGGCAGGCGGCATCGGGGGGCTTGCCGCTCTCCTTCGAGCGCTTGGTCGCGCGTCGATGCCGGTGGTCGTGACGCCCGGCGTCGTGCACCTGACCACCGTGCCCGCCCATCGCAAGATCAATCGCGTGGACATGGGCACGGCCGACAAGGTCTGCGCGGTGGCGCTCGCCATTCACGAGCAGGCCCGGACGCGGAGATGCAGCGAGCGCGACGTCTCCTTCATCCTGCTCGAGCTCGGAGGCGCCTTCACCGCCGCCATCGCCGTCGAAGGCGGCCGCATCGTCGACGGACTCGGCGGCTCGTCGGGTCCGATGGGGCCGGCTGCGTCGGGAGCGCTCGATGCCGAAGTCGCCTATCTGGCGGAGCGCATCACCAAGCGCGACCTGTTCAGCGGCGGCGCTCTGAGCGTCGCGGGCACGCCCGATGCGCCGGCAGACGCGCTCGCCGACGTCACCACGCCAGCCGGCCAGATTGCGCGGGAGGCGTACGTCGAAGACGCCGTGAAAGCCGTTGTCAGGTTGACGGTGTCGGCGCCCGGCGCACGAACCGTCGTGCTGTCGGGGCGTCTGGCCCGAGTCGCCGGAGTGCGCGACGCGCTGTCGACCCGGTTGACGCGGTCGATCGCCGACATCTCAGTCGAGGTATTGAAAGGCTTTGCGGCCGTCTCGAAACACGCCGCGCAAGGGGCCGCGATCGTCGCGGATGGGCTCGCGGGCGGGGCTTCGGCGGCCATCGTCGATCGGCTGGGTATCCGGGAGGCACGCGGGACCGTGCTCGATCATCTGTATGTCATCTCGGCGGCGGCCGCGCGTGCGCGCCTGGGGATCACGGGATGACCGTCCTGATCGTTGGTGTCTCGTCGCGCGCCGCAGCCGAATCAGCCGCGCGCGCGGGGTTCGACGTCGTCGCCATCGACGCGTTTGGCGATCTGGATCAGCATCCCTCCGTGCGCGGCCTTTCGCTGCCGCGGGACTTCGGCGCGCCGTTTACTCCACGCGCCCTGGTTCGAGCGGTGTCCACGGTTGCGGCCGGCGCCGTCGTGTATCTGTCGACGCTCGAAAACCATCCACGCACCGTCACCGCGCTCTCGAGGGGTCGCGAGCTTTGGGGCAACGCATCCGCCGTGCTCGGGCGCGTGCGCGATCCGTTCCTCCTCGCGCAGGTCCTCCGTACGCGCGGTTTCGCAGTGCCAGCGATATCGGGGTCAGACCCCATGACACGAGTCGACTCATGGGGTCTGACCCCACCGCGGTGGGTGATGAAACCACTGGCCTCGGGCGGTGGGCAGCGCGTGCGTCCTTGGCCAGTGGGCGCACGGCTTCCGCGTGGGTACTACGGCCAACGCTTCATATCCGGCACACCTGGCTCGGTCGTCTTCGTGTCGGCTCGCGGCCGTGC
>DASTDQ010000388.1:0-2930 GCA_035710305.1 Vicinamibacterales bacterium
GGTCCCGTGCGCGACAACGCCCAGGCAGGACTGGCCTCGGAGCGCATGAGTGCGTTCCTCGAGGCAGCCGTCAAGCGTTTTGATTGGGTGCTTCTGGACTCGCCGCCCGTCGGTCTCATCTCGGATGCCCAGATTTTGTCCCAGCAGGTTCAGGGTGTGATCTTCGTGATTCGAGCTGGGTCCACTCCGTTCGCCTTGGTGGAGAAGGCACTTGCGGCTTTAGGTCGTGACCGGGTTGTCGGGACCGTCCTGAATGGAGTGTCTTACACAGAGATTCCCGGTACGACCTACTACGGAGGCTATGCCGGGTACTATCGCCCTGCCCACAATACTCTGCGCGACGAAAGATCCTGACGTGGCCCGGACAAAGTCCATGGATTGAGCGACTTCTTACGGGTTTACCGGTCATCCGAAGGTCATTCTTCCCACGCAAGTCATTCACAAAAAGCGACTTAACGGGATCTGGCCCGTGGCATCCAGGCGGCTGATGGTGGGTCGCCCGCTTGCTTTTCAATGCGACGACTGAATGGCCCGATTTGGTCGGGCGAGGGTGAGATGCAGTCTGTGACTGAGAGGGCGAAGCTGTGCGCAATTGCGGTTTCGGCGCGCGCCGAAGGCGGCGGGTTTAGGAAGTCCGATCACGCGGCGACTTTTCATAACCCGTTCAGCGACTCCAGAGACTATGCAACGTGCAATCTCGCGACACGGAATTGGCCGAACGCTGTAAGTCACTGTAGATACGAAGATTGTTCCGACAGATGGCCCTCGACTGGACCAGTGGTGATTGGCGGTCTGTTTGCACATCAGCTCTCCGACTTCATGGCGTTCGAAACCCTTTTCCCCTTCACACGACTGCAGGCGCTCGGATTCCTCCGTCAGACCACCGAGACGACTCCCTTTGCCACGACGCTCGAGCGGCCGGGACCGGTGTACGACGAGGAGGCGTTCGACCATTTCCTCCAACACGAAAAGCAGCGCGCGAGCATGACGGGTCGCTCCTGTTTCTTGCTGCTCGTCGGTCTCCGTTCGCACGCATCTCGCGACGGGCGGGGGATGTCGCGTTCCCTGGCGTCAGGAATCTTCGACGGGCTGGAAGCGTGCGTGCGCGAGGTCGATTTCATCGGGTGGTATCGCGAGGGGAAACTGGCTGGTGCGGTTCTCCCTCAGGGTGCCGATGCCTCTGCGCCGCTCGCGGCCGCCAGCGTGTCAGCCCGGGTCAGGCAGGCGCTCAATCAGACCCTCCCGTCAAGCCTTGCGAATCAGCTCCGAGTGCGCGTGGTTCGGCTCGGCCCTCGGGTCGAGTTGTAGCCACACTCTATGCCGAACGTCTCCGTTACACCACGGGTCTGGGCTCGCGCGCGCGCACGGGGCGCGTACGCCCGAACGCGCCACACGCAGCAGGCCCTCGTCCTGGGGCGGAACCTGTTTCGGGACGTTCTGGCGCGAGAGCGCTGGCGCACGCACCGCTTCAATGAATGTTTCACGCTGGTGGTCATCGAGCGGCAGGAGAGCACGTCCGACGATCTCGCGTGGCGGCTGCCTGTGCAGGTCCTGTGCGGGATCAAACGGGACACGGACATTCTGGGCTGGCTCGAACCAGGCAAGGCTCTTGGCCTGATCGTTCCGGAGATGGCCTCCTCGGACCGCAGTTACGCGTCGAGCATCACGTTGCGCCTTCGAAGCGACCTCACGATGCAGATCGGCGCCTCCGGCGCCTCGTATACGATCACCGCGCATCGATACGACCTCTCGAACCCGTCTTCGACCATCGCCGCGCCGCCCGCGCCGAGTACGGAGCCGCTTGGTGCACGCGTGTCCGCGTCGATCGGCGCCGCATTGAAGCGGACCCTCGACGTCGTGGGGAGCGCAACGCTGCTCGCGCTGCTGTCCCCGGTTTTCGCCGTGATCGCGCTTCTCATCAAGGCGAAGTCGCCCGGTCCGGTGTTCTTCAAGCAGGAGCGCGTCGGCCAATCGGGCAAGCCATTCATGATGCTCAAGTTTCGAACGATGCACGTGGACAACGACCCGTCCATCCATCGTCAATTCGTGAGCGATTTCATCAAGGCGGGAAAGCCCGAGAACGGCGATGCCAGCGGCGAGGCCCCGTTCAAGATCGTCGGCGACCCGCGCGTAACCCCGATCGGGCAGTTTCTCCGCCGTTCGAGCCTGGACGAGCTGCCGCAGTTCCTGAACGTGCTTCTCGGGGACATGTCGCTCGTGGGTCCGCGGCCGCCGCTGCGCTACGAGGTCGAACAGTACCAACCCTGGCACTATCGACGCGTGCTCGACGCCAAGCCGGGCATTACCGGCCTGTGGCAGGTCAGCGGCCGCAGCCGGACGACCTTCGACGAGATGGTGCGCCTCGACCTTCGGTACGCGAAACGCTCCTCGCCCTGGACGGATATCAAGATCCTGCTCGCAACACCTCGAGCTGTGATCTCAGGCAAGGGAGCCCGCTAGCACAGGTTCCGCGCTCCGCCGCTCTCTCAGTTCTTCCATCCTCAATCAGTGAGTTCTTAGTTCTCAGACGAGACCGCAGGGAGTTCTCATGAGCATAGCCCGTCTTCCCGCATTCGAGTCCACCGACCGCCGGCCCGCCGCAGAGATCCGCTTTGGTGTCATCGGCTACGGGTACTGGGGCCCCAACATCGCGAGGAACATCAGCGGCCTGGATCAAGGCCGGTTGCTCGCGGTGTGCGACCGGAGCTCCGATGCCCTCAAGCGGGCCGGCAAGGTGTATCCCGGCGCCACGCTGACCACGGACCCGACGGAGATTCTGACGTCGCCGCATGTCGACGCCGTCGCCGTTGTCACGCCGGTGTGGACGCATTACGAGCTGGCCAAGGCGGCGCTCGAGCACGGCAAGCACGTGTTCGTGGAGAAGCCGTTCACGTCCACGTCTCGACAGGCCGAGGAGCTCATCGAGCTCG
>DASTDQ010000389.1:0-3017 GCA_035710305.1 Vicinamibacterales bacterium
GGAGTTGCGCTGATGAGCCCCACCGCGACCCGGTGCACCTGCGGCACACTGCAGGGTCTACTTAGCGCTGCTGCCTTCCGGCCCTGACGCGGTTCGCAGGCTGAAGTTGCACAGGGTCCGGGCCGCGGTGCGGCTCACCCACCGCCGGGAGCGTCCACGCGCACCCGGTAAACGCTAAGTCTAACGTACGTCAACCACAGAGTCACAAAGGACGCAGAGTCCGCCTTCTAGAAAAGAAGACCTCCGTGCCTGTGTCTCTGCGGTTAACGTCCGTGGGCTCGGTTCTAGAGAAGGCGCGTCGCCAGCGTGGCGTAGAGCTTGACCGCGGCGTGGAGCTCGTCGATCGACAGATGTTCTTCGTCGGTGTGCGCGACGTGGATGGACCCTGGCCCGACGAGCAGCGGCGCACCCCACCGGCCGAGCAGCGGCACGTCGGTCGTGTAGGGGAAGACGGCCGTGTCGAAGCCGGGCAGCGTGTACAAGCGTATGGCGGGAATATCGAGGATGTGCTCGATCGTCACCAGGCCCTCGACCACGTTGATCGCCTCGCGCACGGCTGCGCCGTCGCCGACGGTCCTGAACGTCAGCTCCGCGGAGGCGTGCGGCGAGACGACGTTCGGCGCGACGCCGCCCTCGATGAGGCCCACGGTGTAGTGCGTGCGGCCGAGGAGCGGGTCGGCGGGAAACTCCACGCCTCGCAGCACCATGAGCGCGTCGAGCAGCTTGTCGATGGCCGACTCGCCGAGCTCGGGGAACGACGAGTGCGCGGCGCGGCCGTCGGCATGGAGCCGCACGCGCAGGATCCCGCGGGTCGCCGCGCCAAGGCGGTTGTCGGTCGGCTCGCCGTTGACGAGAAACCGCACGCCGTCCGGCGCCTGGTCGTTCGCGAGGCGCGCCCCGTCGCTGCCGCGCTCCTCGCCCACCACGAAGAGAAGCGCGATGGCCGTCTCGCCGGCTTGGCGCAGCGCCTCGGCCGCCGCCACCTGCGCCGCGAGGACGCCCTTCGCGTCGCAGGCCCCGCGGCCGAATATGAGCCCGCGCTCCTCCCGGCTCGGGAAGAACGGCGGCACGCAGTCGTAGTGCGTGGAGAACACGACGGCGGGCGCCGTCTCCAGCCGCGCGAAGATGTTGAAGCGGCCGCCCGCAACCGGCTGCTCGGTTACGCGGTACCCGAGGCCCTGGAGGAACCGCGACAGCCAGGCGCCGGCCGCGGCCTCGCGGCCGGTGGTTGACTCGATGTCAACCAGGCTGCGCGTCAGTGAAACAGGATCGACAGGCATGTCCACTCGTCGCGAGGAGCGGCCGGCCGTGCGGCGCTCAGCGAATCCACCGTTCGAGCTCGGTGCGGGCGTCGGTCTTCTCGTCGCGGTACTTCACGATCACGGGCGTCGCCAGCGAAAGGCCCCACTCGCGCCCCGCGCCGACGGTCACCTGCCGCGCGCCGGGCACGACCACCGCGCCTTCGGGGATCACGAGCGGCTGCCCTGGCTCCGGCTTGATGATGCGCCCGTTCGGCAGGTCGTACACCGGCGTCGAGCCGGTGATGATGGTGCCCGAGGCGAGCACGGCCCGCCGCTTGACGATCGCTCCCTCGTAGATGCCGCAGTTGCCGCCGACGAGCACGTCGTCTTCGACGATGACGGGCATGGCGCCGACCGGCTCGATGACGCCGCCGATCTGCGCCGCCGCGCTCAGGTGCACGCGCTGCCCGATCTGCGCGCACGAGCCGACGAGCGCGTGGGAATCGACGAGCGTGCCGTCGCCGACGTAGGCGCCGACGTTGATGTACATCGGCGGCATACAGATGATGCCCTTACCGAGATAGGCGCCGTCGCGAACGGACGAGCCGCCAGGGACCAGGCGCACGCTGCTCGTGCCGTCCAGCGGTTTCAGCGGCAGCGTGTCCTTGTCGAAGAACGGCCAGCGCCCTTTGCCGATCCCCATGTCCACGACGTCGCCGAAGCGGAAGCCGAGCAGGATGCCCTGCTTCACCCACACGTTGACGCGCCAGCCGGTTGGCGACGATGCATCCGGCTCGGCCGCCCGGACGCGGCCAGACGCCAACTCGGCGCGCAAGGTGGCAAACGTCTGGCGCGCGGCATCCCTCGAGGCGGCCCCGCCCTCGGCGAAGAGCTTTGAGATCGTTTCGGAGAGCGACATCTACGCGATCGTGTCGAAGAGCGACAACTACGCGCGAGCCGCGGCGCCGAGCATCTTGAGCTGCTGCAGCACGCGCACGATCTTCTCGCGGGCGGCGGCGCCCGGCGGCACCATCGGCAGCCGGTAGTGCTCCTCGATGAGGCCCATCGCCGCCATCGCCGCCTTGCAGGGGATGGGGTTGGTCTCCACGAAGTTCACCTGGATCAGCGGCAGCAGCCAGTGATGCAGCTTGCGCGCGGCGGCGTAATCACCCTTCTCGCAGAGCTCGACGATCTGCGACATCTCGGCAGGCGCCTCGTTGGAGGCGACCGACACGACGCCCCGGCCGCCAATCGCCATCACGGCGACGGTGAGCGGGTCGTCGCCGCTGAGCAGCATGAAGTCCTCGCGCGCGCCGGCGATGATCTCCGACATCTGCACCACGTTGCCCGACGCCTCTTTGATCGCCACGATGTTGCGGATCTCGGACAACCGGAGCGTGGTCTCGACCGACAGGTTCACGCTCGTCCGGCCCGGCACGTTGTAGAGCATGATCGGCAGGGGCGTGGCCTCGGCAATCGCCTTGAAATGTTGATAGAGGCCTTCCTGCGTCGGCTTGTTGTAGTACGGCGTCACCGACAGCAGCCCGTCGGCGCCGACCCGCTCCATGTCGCGCGCCAGCTCGACGACCTCGCGCGTGTCGTATCCGCCCGCGCCCGCCAGCACCGGCACCTTGCCGGCGGCTTCCTCGAGCACCAGCTCCACGACGCGCAGCTTGTCGCGGTGGGTCAGGGTGGGCGCCTCGCCGGTCGTCCCGCACGGCGACAGGAAGTGCACGCCGGCGTCGATCTGCCGGCGCGCGAGGCGCTTCACCGCCG
>DASTDQ010000390.1:0-6499 GCA_035710305.1 Vicinamibacterales bacterium
GCCGTTTCCTGGTGTTCTACCTGCTGTGCGGCACGGCCGCGGCGTTCGGCCAGATGGTGACCGGCCCCGACTCCCGGGTGCCGATGGTCGGGGCCAGCGGCGCCGTCGCGGGGGTCATGGGCGCATACTTCGTCCTCTATCCCCACTCGCGCCTCGTCACGCTGCTGCCGTTCATCTTCATCCAGATCATCGAGGTGCCTGCCGTCTTCTTCCTCGGGATCTGGCTCGTGATCCAGTTTCTAAGCGGGGTCGGCTCGCTTGCCACTGCCTCGAGCGAAGAGGGCGCCGGGGGCATCGCGTTCTGGGCGCACGTCGCGGGCTTCGCGGCCGGCTTGATCGGCGTCTTCGTGTTCAGACGGCCGAAGCCTCAGTGGGATGAACTCGACCGATACGGACGTTAACCACAGAGACACGGAGAACACAGAGCTGGTTGGATTTCTCTGCGTTCTCTGAGCCTCTGTGGTTGACGTACGTGTCTGGCGTTTTCTTGATCGCGTGGCTCAGGGTTCGACGAGCGTCAGGAGCAGATCCTGCGCACGCTCGAATGAGGGAGCAATCTCGAGCGCCGCGAGCGTCTCCGACTTCGCCTGAGCCCTTCGTCCCGCGGCAAGGTAGGCTTCGGCAAGGTCGACGTGCGCCTGGGCGCGGTCCGGCGGATTGGCCGCCAGGGCGGTGCGGAACGCACGCATGGCGCTCTCGGTATCCTTGCGCCGCAACGCCAGCCGGCCGAGCGCCGTCTGGGCGTCGCGATCGAAAGGATCGGCTTCCGCTATACGCCGGTACGCGTTCTCGGTGCGGCGCGCGTCGCCCAGCGGCTCGACCAGCTTGGCGAGCTGCCGCGCCGCTTCGACGTCGGCGCTGTCGGTCGCGAGCAGCGCCTCGAGCGCTCGAGCCGCGCGCGGCTCGTCCTTCATTTCGAGCGCGACGGCCGCAATCAGCTTGTTCGGGTTGTTGTCGCCCGACGCGGTCGGTGCCAGGCGGGAGGCACGCTCGAACGCCTGAATCGCCGACTTGGGATCCTTGTTTTCGTGCAGCGACAGCCCGAGCTGCATCTGCACCGCGAAGCTCTCGGGGTTGGCCTCGGCCAGCTTCTTCAGGTCGTCGAGCGCGGGCTTGGGGCCGATCTTGGGCGTCTGCAGCGCCTGCAGCAGGCTCGCGTACTGCTTCTTGAGGCGCGCGTCGAAGCCGGTCTGGACCTGATCGAGCCCGACGCCGAGCGCCTGCTTCACGGCCGCCTCGGTCTCGAGCCCGTCGCCGTAGGCCCGGACGAGCCGCCGGAGCGCGGGCTCGCCGTAGGTCTCCACGATGTGATCGACGACGAGCGAGGCCTGGTAGTAGGACAGCGAGATCAGGCGCGGGTCGCTGAACCCCTCGTTGAGCACCTGGAGCTTCAGGATCTTCTCTTCGTTCAGCGCCTGCGCGAACGACAGGTCCATCTCGCGGCCCCATTCGGGCCGGGCCCGCCGCTCTTCCCACACCGAGACGCCCTCGCTCAGCCAGCGGGGCAGCCGGTTCTTCGACATCTGCAGCGTGATGACGTGGGCGATCTCGTGCCAGAGTGTTTCGCTCCAGCTGAATTCGCCAGGGTCGCGCGCCCTCGGAGAGTCGAGCGTCACCACGCGGCCGAAGCACGCCCCGAGGGCACCGATGAAGCCGGGCAGGCCGATCGTGCGGACGGCGAAGTCGTCGTGCTTGGGGAACATCTCGATGAGAATCGGCCCCGTGACCTTGAACTCGTAGAGGCGCTGCAGCGTCTCGAGCGCCTGCTTGGCCAGCGGCATCGCATGCTCCCGCATCACCCCCACTTCGTCGGGGTGCAGGCGCATGATGATGTCGCCGTCGGTGATCGTGACGAACTTGTCGAGCGTGTCGAGCAGGTCGAGCTGGTTGAACGTCGTCTGATCGAAGGGATCCGCCTTGAAGGCGCGATCGAGCGCGGTGCGCGCGCCCGGCTCGTCGCCCGTTCGCAGCAGGTGCGTTCCAAGATCGGCATACGCCCGCGGATTCTGGGGATCGAGCGCGATGGCGCGCCGGACCTGTACGACCGCTTCGTCGAAGCGGTAGTTGCGGGCCAGATGATCGCCGGCCATGCGATACACCTCGCCGTGGATCGGATTGATCGTCAGTATGTCCTGAACGCGCTTCTCGAAATCGGCCGTTCGGTCCTCGAGAAGGGCCATCGCCGCCTCTAGTGATCGGGCTTCGAGGCTGTTCGGGTTGATCGAGAGTGCCTTCTGGATACTGGCCCGTGCGTCGTCGCGCTTGCGATCGTCGAGGGCGAGCTCGGCGGCCAGCAGATGGGCGGCCACCGAGTTCGGATTGGTCTTGATGGCGCGCTCGAGGGCTGCGCGCGCCGCCGGAGGATTCTCGCCCGCGATCGCCGCCGCGGTGCCGATGAGGGCTCCGACGTGGCTCGCGTCTACGCGAAGCGCCTCCTGAAACGACTTCATCGCATCGGCAGGATTGTGCTTGTCGAGGAAGAGCGCTCCCCACTCGGCGTTGATGTCCGCGTCGTCGGGTGCCAGCCTGTTGGCGTCGCGGAAGTAGCCGTTGGCGTCATGGAACGCCTGGGCATCCTCGAAGGTCGCCAGGGCGCGGGCCGCGCGCGCGAGGCGGAAGTAGTCGGCGGCAGTTCTGGCATCGAGCCGATTGACGAGCAGCCGCAGCCGCCGAGTGCCTTCCGCGCGCCGGCCGATGTGGATCTCCAGCAAACCGAGCTCGAGGGCGGCGTCGCTCGCCGGCTGCGCCGCGCCGGGCGGCGCCAGAAGCATCTCGGCCTCGGCGTATCGGCCCCGGGCAATGCGGGCGCGGGCACGGATGGCGACCGACGTGGGATCGGCCGCGGTCCCGAGCACTCGATCGACTTCGTCGAACTGGCCGAGATTGAGCGCGCGCAACGCCGCGGAGGCAGCCGGCGCCATCTGCCGCTGTCCGGACGGCGCCTGCGCCGAGGGTACCGTCCCCGCAACGAGCAGGAGCAAGAGGGCCACGCACGCACGCCGAATGTTCACGAGCGCTTCATCCGAACGGGTCATGTGCCGCTCAAGAGACATCACACGGGATCGTTGTCAGTATAGTGGATGCGCCCACTGCCTACTGCCTACTCGTCGTAGTCCTCCTGAGGCAGCCCCTCTAGCTCCTCGAGGAAGACGAGCGCCCGGTGCGAGGGGATCTCGAAGCGCTTGCCGCACGTCTTACAGACGAGGTCGTCGTCGACGCGAATCAGGTGATCCTTGACCTTGCCGAACAGGGCCCGATCGCGTTCGTCGGCGCCGGAAGGAATCTGGGGCTTCTTGGTGCGCCGCATCCACCTGACCGAATAGTCGTTGGTGCGGCGGCATCGCGGGCACTGAAACCGCGCAGGCCGCTGTTCCGGCTTCTCGGTGAAGAACTGGCGCTCGTCCACGCGCGAAGCGTACCACACGGACAAGCACTGATAGACTGGACCCCACAGTAGGCCTCAGGAATCAGGGCTCAGGCCACAGGGCTGTCTCAGGTCGTAGGCCTGAGGCCTGGCCCAGCCCTGAGGCCTGAGGCCTGGGCCCTGGGGCCTGACACGATGCCCGACACTGCTCCACAACTGCCGCCCGAGCTGCCGGTTCTGCCCCTGCGCCGTACCGTCGCGCTGCCGCTGACGCTGCAGCCGCTGGCGGTCAACCGGCCAGTGTCCGCGGAAACGGTGAACAGGGCCCTCGGCTCGGATCGGCTGATCTGCCTCATCCTGCAGCGAACCGACGCCGACGATCCGACTCCGGACGATCTCCACCGCGTCGGGACTGTCGGCGTGATCCGGCAGATGGCCAAGACCGGCGGCGGCATGAACATCATCGTCGAGGGGCTCGCCCGCGTGCGCGCGGATCTGATCACGCGCGCGGGTACCTCGATGCGGGCGCAGATCACGCCGCTCCCCGAAAGCTTCGATCGCACGATCGAGGCCGAGGCGCACATCCGCCGGATCCAGGAGCTCATCGAGAGGGCGCTGTCGATCGCGACAGGGCTCTCCGAGGACCTCCGCGGCGTCGTGATGAACATCGACGATCCGCTGAGGCTGGCGTATGTGCTGGCGACGCTCATCGACATGAAACCGTCGGACAAGCAGGTCATGCTCGAGGAGAACGATCTGCTGAAGAAGCTGGAGGCCGTGTCGGCAGCCCTGACGCGTGAGGTCTCGCTGCTCGAACTCAAGGGGAAGATCGAGTCGCAGGCGCAGCAGGAGATGACCGATGCTCAGCGCCAGTACTTCCTGCGCCAGCAGCTCAAGGCGATTCAGCAGGAACTCGGTGAAGGTGAAGGAAACGAGCTGGCCGAGCTGCGGAAGCGGATCGAGGACGCCAAGCTCCCCGAGGCAACCAACACCGTCGCCTTGCGCGAAGTGGACCGTCTGGAGCGGATGACGGCCGCCTCACCGGAGTACCAGATGCTCCGTACCTACATCGACTGGCTGCTCGATGTGCCGTGGTCCACGACGACGGTGGACCGCATCGACCCGGTCGAGGCACGCGGGGCCCTCGACGAAGACCACTACGACCTCGACAAGGTGAAAGAGCGGATCGTCGAGTACCTCTGCGTCCGGAAGCTGAAGGGCGACATGAAGGGCCCCATCCTCTGCTTCGTGGGGCCGCCCGGCGTCGGCAAGACCTCGCTCGGACAGTCGATCGCCCGCGCCATGTCACGGAAGTTCGTGCGGGTGTCGCTCGGCGGGGTCCGCGACGAGGCGGAGATCCGCGGGCACCGGCGGACCTACATCGGCTCCATCCCCGGGCGCATCGTCCAGGCGCTCAAGCAGGCCGGCTCGATGAACCCGGTGTTCATGCTCGACGAGATCGACAAGGTCTCGGTCGGCTTTCAGGGCGATCCGGCGGCCGCGCTGCTCGAAGTGCTCGACCCCGCGCAGAACCACTCGTTCCGCGATCACTACCTCGAGATCCCTGTTGACCTGTCGCGCGTGCTGTTCATCGCGACGGCCAATCAGCTCGGGACCGTTCATCCGGCGCTGCTCGATCGAATGGAAGTCATCCAGCTTGCCGGATACAGCGAGGAAGAGAAGCTTCACATCGCCCGAAAGTACCTGCTGCCGAGGCAGATGAGCGAGCATGGCCTGCAGCCGGGCACCATGGAGATCACCGACAACGCCATGCGGCTGGTGATCTCGGAATACACACACGAAGCCGGGGTCCGCAACCTGGAGCGGCAGCTCGGCACGCTGGCCCGGAAGGTGGCGGCCAGCATCGCGACGCGCCCCCAGGACGCCCCGACGCCGCCGACAACCGTCGTCGACCGGGATCAGGTCGACGATTACCTCGGGCCGGCGCGTTTCAAGAAAGAGCTGGCGTTCCGCACGTCGAGACCAGGGGTAGCCACGGGTCTTGCGTGGACCGAAGCCGGAGGCGACGTCCTGTTTGTCGAGGCGACCTTGCTTCCGGGCGGAAACCAGAACATTATCTTGACCGGCCAGCTGGGAAACGTGATGCAGGAGTCGGCGCGCGCGGCCCTCAGCCACATACGGGCAAATGCCGATCGTCTGGGGATTTCGCCGGAATTCCTCGCCAAGCAGGACCTGCACGTGCACGTGCCTGCCGGCGCCATCCCCAAGGACGGACCGTCGGCCGGGGTCACCATGGCCACGGCGATCCTGTCGGCCGCGCGCAACGAGCCGGTCCGGCGGGACGTGGCGATGACCGGGGAGATCACGTTGAGCGGGCTGGTGCTGCCGGTCGGCGGCATCCGCGAAAAGGCGCTGGCGGCGCGAAGGTCCGGGATCAAGACGGTAATTCTCCCGGCGCTCAACCAGCCAGACCTGGTCGAGTTGGCCGAGGAGATTCGAAAGGACATGACCTTCGTGCCGGTCGAAACATTGGAGCAGGTCGTCGAAGTCGCACTCTCGAACGGTCAGGCACCCCGGTTGAGCGGACCGGAAGTCGCTCAGCCCACGGTGACCGGCTGACCATGGCTCACCGGGCCGCCTTGCGGCGGACCCACTAACGCGTAGGCCGTCTTTGGCACAAGCGATCGTCTTCTACATTTCAGGTCACGGGTTCGGTCACGCCTCACGGTCGATCGAGGTTATCAACGCCATTTTCGCGCAGCGCCCAGAAACACGCGTCGGCGTTCGCACGTCCGCTCCGCGCTGGCTGTTCGACCTCACCGTGAAGGGCAAGGTCACCTACAGCACGCTCGAGTGCGACACCGGCGTCGTGCAGTCCGATGCGCTCACGCTGGACGAGGCAGACAGCATCCGGCGGGCGGCCGCATTTCACAGCGACCTGGTCACCCGCGCGGCCAGCGAAACGCGGTCGCTCCGCGAGCTGGGCGCGGGGCTCATCGTGGGCGACATCCCGCCGCTGGCCTTCGCCGTGGGCGCCTCCGCGGGCATCCCGTCCATCGGGCTCGGCAACTTCACGTGGGACTGGATCTACGCCGACTACCCGCGGGTGCGTCTCGCGCCGTCGCTCCTGCCGGCAATCCGCGCGGCCTACGCGAAAGCCTCGATGGCGCTTCG
>DASTDQ010000391.1:0-4774 GCA_035710305.1 Vicinamibacterales bacterium
CTGTCGAGGATCTGCACGCGATTGTTCGAGCGGTCGGCGACAAACAGGCGGCCTTGCGAGTCGAACGCGAGCGCGTGCGGACCCATGAACTCGCCCGGCCCGGTGCCGAGCCTGCCGAACGCCGCCACGAATTTGCCGTCCCTGGTGTAGCGGACGATTCGATCGCCGTCCTGCTGCGCCGTTGTCGGCCGCGGCCAGTGTCCGTCGGCGATCACGACGTCGCCGTTCGGCGCGATCGCGCAGGCGGTCGGCCCTATGAACGTGTCCTCCCCAGCCTTCGACACGCCGGCCTTGCCGAGCGTGAGCAGTACCTTGCCGTCGGGGCTGAACTTGAACACCTGGAAGCCGCGGCCGGCGCTGGCGGCGTTGTCGGCGAAGGGACCGCTGTCTCCCGCCCAGAAGTTGCCGTCGCGGTCCTGGCAGAAGCCGTGCGCCTGCACGAACATCTTGTCGCCGAATGTCTTGATGATCTTTCCCGAGGCATCGACGTGAACGATCGGCGGCTCCGATCGGTGATGCAGCCAGACGCCGCCTTTCCCGTCAGGGATGATGCCGATGGCCGCGCCCGATCGAATCTCGCCGAAGGCCGGCCACTTCTCGACCATGCGGTACGGATTGGCCATCGCGCTCGGCCACTCCGGGGCGGCCGCCTGGCCTCGCCCCGGTCCCTGCGCCGACGCCGTCGCTGCCGTCAGGATCAGAAGGACGAGGCCCTTCACTTCGCGCCCTTCGCCGCTTGCGCTGCGGGATGCACATAACCGGCCGGCAGAACCTTGTTCGGATCGGGCCGCACCGCAAGATACTCAATGCTCGTCGCGACCTCGTCGAAACCGTGGTAGACGCCGGGCGGAATGACGACCACGTCGCCGGGCCCCACCCGGCGCCGCTGCGCGGGCTTGTCGAACGTCGCGGTGTTGCTTGGCCCGACGGCGACCTTGACGACCTCGCTCGTCGCGGGCATCGGCCGCGGGTTTGTCACCGTGCCTCCGGTGACGAGCGTGCCCGAGCCGGAGATGATGTAGTAGACCTCGGTGATGTGGTCGTGATTGACGGCGCCAACCGGCGCGCCGGGCTTCGTGGCCCCACGCCGCAGCACGCCGACGCCGACGTTGTAGCTGCCCATGTCAACGGCGGTGATGAGCCGATCGCCGGTGCCTGGAGGCGAGTCGAGCACCGCCTTCACCTCCGCGGCGGTGATGTCGGTGGCCAGATCGGGCGGCTGCTTGCCCTGAGTGAAGCCAGCAGTCTGCAGGAGCAGGACCGCAACGCCGAGAGTGCCCACGATGAAACGCTGCATATGCCACCCCTTTACGGCTTCGCGTCGTAGTTGGTGTCGAAGCGGATGTTCAGCCACGTGATGCTGCCGGTGACGCCGGTCACGCCGTGCGGGACCCCCGCGGGAACGAAGACCACGTCGCCCGTCTTGAGCGGCCTCGAATCGCCGCCGACGATCTTTCCGCCTTCGAGCGTGCCGTTCACCGTCAGCGTGCCCGAGCCCTCGGTCACGACCCACACATCGGCGGTCACCGGATGCACGAGCGCGCTCTCGGCGTTGGTGATCCGGCGGATGTTGACGTTGAAGCGGCCGCCTTCGAGCATGCGCAGCGTTTCGAGCTTCTTCGCGTCCATGTCGGCGTAGTACTGCTTCAACGTCTCGAGCGGGATCGGCACAGCCTTGTCGGTCGGCGCCTGCTGCAGGACGAAGTTCTGCGGTGCGCCGCGGCCGCGGCCCTGGCCGAAGGAGGCAGTGACGCACAGAAGCAGTGTGACTGCGCCGCCGATGGCGGCGATGGACCGGGAGGTGTTACGCATGGCTTCTGACCTTCAGTTCGCCGTCGGCAGGCCGAGGATGGTCGCCGGGTTGATTTTGAACAGCAGATCGAGCTCGCGCTCGGAGAACCCCTGTGCCCGGAGCGCCCGTGCCGCATTCGCGAGCGCATCGGGGTGAAACGCCGCCCCCGCCTGGCCGCTGTCGCTCGACACGAAGGCGCGCTCGACACCGGCCGCGCGGATACCGCTCACATAGCGCTTCACCGTCTCGGGCCGGCCATTCGGGTTGCCGAACAGCGCCGTGAACTCCGCATAGATGCCCGGGCCCATGCCCACAACCTCTTTGATCTGCTCGTCGTGCATGTCCACGATGTCGAGGAGCGGGTGCGTGAGGATGATGCGCTTCACGCCGACTCGCACGGCTTCACGGACCATCAGCACGATTTCCTCGTACGAATTGTGCCCCGTAGCCAGCACGAGGTCGCCGTTGCTGTCCCGTGTCTTCGTGGTCGCGATCACCTGGAGCGCCTGCTTCACTTCCGGCAGCAGCTCGCCTTTCGGACAGGGCTTCGGATAGTTCGACCAGAACGGCTGGGCGCCGCAGGTCGCGACGGCCACAAACGACGGCGGCTTCCTCGTCGTGATGCGGTGGCTGCTGTTCTCCGAGTCCCAGCTCGGCATCCAGACGATGCGGCCCCACCCGCCCTTGATCTCGGCCATGTGGGTGATCGCCCAGGGATTGACCTTCGTCCCCGTCGTCAGGTTCGATCCCATTCCACCGAACACCTCGAGGTCGGGGTGCAGCCGCCGGATGTAATACGCCAGCCCTGCCGTCTGATCGAGGTGCTGCTTGATCACGAAGCCGCGCATGCCGGCCGCCTTGGCCCGTGTGTACAAGTCGATCGCATCGACCGATCGCGCGGCCTGCGTGTAGCTCGGCCCGCTGCTGTCCGGATCCTGATGGGCGTGCAGGTCGATCGCGCCCTTGAGGGCCGGGTCCTGGGGCGCCGGATCCGAGAGCGAGAAGACGGCACGACCGCGCCCCGCCGGTGCCTGCCCGCGTGCCTGGCCGTCCGCGCGCGGCGAGAACGCGACCATCAGAAGCGCCAACCCCGAGGCTGCTGCCAGCCAGCCGCGACGTCTCCATGTGACGGTACTCATCGGGCGTCCTCTTGCACCGAGCCTGGTGCTCAACGATCGCCCTGGATTCTAGACCACAGTTCACTTGTGTTGACATGACATGATCGCGCGCATGGCCTCCTCGAGACACCCCGCAGACAGCCACGACCTCATCCGCGTGCAGGGCGCCCGGGTCAACAACCTGAAGGACATCAGCGTCGAGATCCCCAAGCGCCGGCTGACGGTGTTCACCGGCGTGTCGGGATCGGGCAAGTCGTCGCTCGTATTCGGCACCATCGCCGCGGAATCGCAGCGGCTGATCAACGAGACCTACAGCGCGTTCGTGCAGGGATTCATGCCCGCGATGGCCCGGCCCGATGTGGACGTGCTGGAGGGGCTGACGACCGCCATCATCGTGGACCAGGAGCGGATGGGCGCCAACGCCCGTTCCACAGTCGGCACCGCGACCGACGCCAACGCGATGCTGCGGGTGCTGTGGAGCCGCCTCGGCAGGCCGCAGATCGGACCGGCCACGGCCTTCTCGTTCAACGTCCCCACGCGGAAGGCGAGCGGCGCGATGACGGCCGACCAGGGCACAGGCAAGCGCACCGTGGTGCGCAACGTGGTGTACCTGGGCGGCATGTGCCCGAAGTGCGAGGGCATGGGGCAGGTCAACGACATCGATCTGAAGCAGCTCTACGACGACACGAAGTCGCTCAAGGAGGGTGCGCTCACCATCCCCGGCTACAAGGCCGAGGGCTGGTACATGCGCACCTTCGAGGCCATCGGCATCGATACGGACAAGCCGATCCGCAAGTACTCGAAGAAGGAGCTCCACCTGCTTCTCTATCAGGAGCCCACCAAGGTCCTGGTCTCGAAGATCAACCTCACCTACGAAGGGCTGATTCCGCGGATCAGGAAGTCGTTCCTGTCCAAGGACGTGGACGCGATGAACACGAGCATCCGCGGGTTCGTCGAGCGCGCGGTGACGTTCACCACGTGTCCCGACTGCGGCGGCACCCGGCTCAACGAGGCCGCCCTGTCTTCGAAGATCAGGAAGATCAACATCGCCGACGCCTGTGCGATGCAGATCAACGACCTTGCCGCGTGGGTGCGCGCGCTGAAGGAGCCCTCAGTCGCGCCGCTCCTGGCGAAGCTGCGGCAGACGCTCGACTCGTTCGTGGAAATCGGGCTGGGCTACCTGAGCCTCGAACGGCCGTCCGGCACGCTGTCTGGCGGCGAGGCGCAGCGCACGAAGATGATCGGCCACCTCGGGTCGTCGCTCACCGACGTGACCTACGTGTTCGACGAGCCGACGATCGGGCTGCACCCTCACGACATCCAGCGGATGAACGAGCTGCTGCTGCGGTTGCGCGACAAGGGCAACACCGTCCTCGTGGTCGAGCACAAGCCGGAATCGATCGCGATCGCCGACCACGTCGTCGATCTCGGTCCCAGCGCCGGCGCCGCGGGCGGCGAGCTGGTGTTCGAGGGCACGGTAGACGGGCTGCGCGCCAGCGCCACGCTCACCGGCCGTCACCTGAGCGACCGGGCGTCGCTGAAGCCGTCGGTCCGAAAGCCGACAGGCGCAATGAAAGTGCGCGGCGCCCGCACGCACAACCTGCAGAACGTCAGCGTGGACATCCCTCTCGGCGTGCTGGTGGTGGTGACGGGCGTGGCAGGCTCGGGCAAGAGCTCGCTGATCCACGGCTCGGTGTCGGGCCGGGACGGTGTCGTCGCGGTGGACCAGACCCCGATCCGCGGGTCGCGGCGGAGCAACCCGGCGACCTACACCGGCCTGCTCGATCCGATCCGCAACGCGTTCGCGAAGGCGAACGGCGTGAAGCCCGCGCTCTTCAGCGCCAACTCCGAAGGCGCCTGTCAG